>CAZNSV010000032.1:0-15038 GCA_964575775.1 uncultured Desulfovibrionaceae bacterium | reverse complement strand
CATCCCCGGCCAAGAAGCCTGGAAATCACTGACCCGCGAGGACCTGGAGCAGCTCATCGACTTCTGAGCCGCCCCCCCACATATCTTGTCGCTTTCAGGTGCACCGTCCGCCCCTTATTGGGGCGGACGGTTTTTCATGGTCACGCAAAGACCCAGAATGTCCCCAGCCCAGGCCGTGGACCGGGCGTGGAGCCTGGCCGTGCGCGGACCGTCCAGCCCGAGCTGCGCCACCAGGCGCTCCATGAGGTCCCACTCCCCCTGCTCCGCGGCCTCGCAGAGGGACAGCCACTGGCGGATCTCGTTCTCCCCCCCTTGCAGGGCTTCCTTCACCCCGTCGTCCAGGGGCATTTCCGCCAGCAACTCGCTCATCTCCTGCCCCAGCAGGAGGTCCAGCTGGGAAAAGAGCCCCACCAGGAACATGGTGTCCGGATCACGCGGGGTCTTGCGGGAAGAATGGGCGCAGAGCTCCAGAAACCGCCCCCTGAGGACACAGTAGTAGGCCAGCTCCTGGGCGCGGGGCGACGGCGCCACGTCGGCGATGACCACCGCCATGAGCCATTGCTTGAGGGTCTGGGAACCCAGGAAGGCCACGGCCTGCTTGAGGGAGGTGATCTTGGCCCGCAGGGAAAAGGACACGGAATTGACGTACTTGAGCAGCCGATAGCTCAGCGAGCTGTCCGTGGCGATGATCTTGCCCAGGGTGGCGACCTCGTAATCGGTCTTGGAGAGCTCCCGCAACAGGCGGAACTTGGCCATGGCACCCACGGAAATCTTGCGGCCGGACAAGGTCTCGGGCTTGCGGAACCAGTAGCCCTGGAAAAAGCGGTAGCCCAGGACCCAGGCCAGCTGGTAACCGCGCTCGTCCTCGATCTTCTCGGCCAGCAACTCCACGGGCCGCGCCTGCAGGGCCGAGGTGATGCGCAGCGCATTGGTGGGCGTCAGTCCCTGGAACTCCACCTTGACCAGATGCACCAGGTCCAGGAAGGGCTCCAACTCCGGTTGCCCGGCATAGTCGTCCAGGGCCAGCATGTACCCGGCCTCGCGCAGCTCTTGCAGCACGGCCAGCACGGGCGGTTCGGGCAGCACGTGCTCCAGCACCTCCACCACGCAGCATTCCTTGGGCAAGGCTCGGGGCGCGCCTTCCAGCAGCAGGTCCCGGGGGAAATTGACCAGCACCCGCAGCCCCTTGTCCACCCGTGCCAGGGATACCCCGTCGGCAATGACCCGGGCCGTGGCGGTGTCCTGGCTCTGCACCTCGGCCACACGCTGGGCGGCCTGGGAGCGGAACAGCAACTCATAGCCCCAGATGCTCTGCACCCGGTCGAAAATGGGCTGCCGGGCCACGAAAATGGGCTCAAATTCCTGCGTCGCGAAGGGGTCCTGCTCCATGCGGCATCCTCTGTTCCCGGGTTGGCTGGGCCTGTTTTTCCTTCTAGCGCAGTTCCATTGGCCTTTTCAAGGCAAGAATGGAAATTACTCGCAGCAGAAAGCAGTTAGCTTTCCGCTCCGTCGCTTCCACCGCCTGAATCATGCAAGGCGCGTGGGCGTTCTCGCACCTTCGGACAATAAAATGTTGAACGTATTGTGCTCTCTGTTGTATCGTGCTTTACGATCGGTATCAGGAGCCCCTTTCATGACCTCTACCGCCCTGCACAAGACGCACTTGCCCCCGGACGAGGCCCGGCTGCGCCCGGGCACCGACCTGCTGCTCAAGTTCGGGGACCTCAAGGGTGACTTCAAGACCAAGCTGGTGGGCGTGCTGCCCTTCGAGTGCATCATCACCACCCTGCCCCGCATCGCCAACGCGGGGGCGCTCTTGCAGCCCGATGCGCCCCTGACTATCCGCTACATGGTCGAAGGCACGGTCTACGGCTTCCACTCCCGGGTCATCGGACACATCCAGCGCCCCCTGCCCTTGCTCTTCGCGGCCTACCCACAACGCCTGGACCGCTTCGAACTGCGCAAAACCACGCGCCTGAACTGCTTCATGCCCGCCACCCTGCACAGCGCGCACGGGGGCTTCAGGGCCTATGTGGTGGACCTCAGCGCCGGGGGCTGTCGGGTGAACTGCCCCCGCAACGAACATTCCGAGGCCACGGCCGTGGGCGATGGTGTGCTGCTGGAACTGCCCCTGGCGGAAGGCTGCGCCCTGGTCTTGGCCCGAGGTGAAGTCCGCAACCGCCTGCACGAGGACCGGCTGCTCTCCTTGGGCATCGCCTTCAGCAGCGTGGAGCCGGGCGCCGAACTCAAGCTCCAGGCTTTTCTCGAAGAGGGGCGTTTGTACGCCTGAACGCTGTGGGGATAATTGTGCCCGGCGTCACCGGGGGGGAGGATGGAGACGCCGGGCTGCCACTGGGATGGGGGGATGGGAATATCAGGCCCCGTTGGGGGACAGGGAAGCGTCGAGATAGGCCAGGACCGCGCTCTGCTGGTCCTGCCCCGCAAAGGGCGAGACGGCCAGTGTCCGCGCCGCCCCCAGAATGGTGGAAAAGACCGTCAGGGCATAGGCGGTAGCACCCACGGGTTGCCCGCCCGCCAGCAGCAGGGGGCGTACCGAGCCCTCTTGCTGCCCCCGCTCCAAGGCGGTGGCGATTCTCTGCAGCAGATCCTGAACCTTGAGACTCAATTCCTCGCTGGTCAGTTCAGCCTTGCAAGGCGTGAAGGGCGAAAGCTGCACGAGCACCAGATAGGCGTTACGCTGCTCCTGGGAAAACTGCAGAAAACGCTGGGCAAAGAGGAGCACGGTCTCCCGCCCGTTGCGCGGCACCTCCAGCCCCTGGTACATGATGCCTTCCAGGTTCTCCAGGACGCGACGCCCGCATTCGAGAAACAGGGCGGCCTTGGTCTTGAAATGGTGGGTGATGAGCCCTGCGGCGTGCCCGGCCTGGGTGCCGATATCCTTGAGAGCGGTGGCCTCGTAGCCGCGTTCGCCGAACAAGACGATGGCGGCGTTGAGGATGCGGTCCTGACTGTTCATGCACGTCCCCTTGCTGCGCGTGAAACTGGGGCTGGGAGCAGCCCTGGCTGTCCAACCAACCAAGGCCCATGTCATAAGTCAGGTGCTGGGGGCTGTCAACCGCCCCCCGGACCGGTGACCACAAATCCGGGAGGCCGGTTGCCCACAGTGGCGATGGAGCGGACTCGGGACCCTGGGCCCCGGCTCAATCCCGGGCGCGGCAGCGCGAGACCAGGGGCTCGAAGCTCGAGGTCTCGGGGATGAAGCTCAACAACTCGCCGCGCTCCAGATCGAAGTACCAGCCGTGCAGGAACAGTACCCCGCGCTCCACCCGCTCCCGAACCCAGGGGAAGCCCAGGAGGTTGTCCAGGGAGATGAGCACCGCGGCCTGTTCGCAGGCGCGCTGCTGCTTGTCCGCCGGGGCCTCGGGCAGGTCGGCCTTGACGCGTTCCTTGGCCGCCGCGGCGATGTTCACCCAAGTATGAATGAACTCGCAGGCGCAGGCGCAAGGTTCCTGCTCCTTGGTATCCGTGGGGCAGTCCTGCTCCAGCAGGGCCTTGATGCCCCCGCACTGTCCGTGCCCCAGCACGATGATGTGCCCCACCTTGAGACTCTTCACCGCGAACTCCAGGGCCGCGCTCACGCCGTGGTGCCCGTCGTCCGGGGCGTAAGGCGGCACGAGGTTGGCCACGTTGCGCACCACGAAGAGGTCGCCCGGCGCGCAATCCATGAGAATAGCCGGGTCCACCCGCGAGTCGCTGCAGGCGATGACCAGGGCGCCGGGGTTCTGCCCCTCCTGCAGGGAATTGAAGAGCTCCGCGTCGCGGCAGAAGTAGCTCTCCTGAAAGCGACGGAATCCGGAGAGGAATTTTGCGATATCATGCATGCGTCATTCTCGGATGCAACAGGCCTCAGGCCTGGCAGAGGTTGCGGGCCAGGGCCACCAGGGTCCGCACGCCGAAGCCCTTGCCGCCCTTGCCCAGGGGACCCAGGGGGTCCTCCTTGCCACCGGGACCGGCAATGTCGCAGTGCAGCCACTTCTGGCCTTCCCTGACCCAGTTTTGCAGAAACAGGGCCGCGGTGATGGAACCGCCCATGCGGGTCTTGCCCGTGTTGTTCAGGTCCGCCACCGGGGATTTGAGGTTCTCGGCGTAGGGTCTGTACAGGGGCATTTCCCAGAACTGCTCCCCGCAGTCCCTGGCCGCGTCCAGGAGTTGGGTGGTGAGCACGGCATCGGTGCCGTAGATCGCGGCGATGTCCTCGCCCAGTCCCACCACGGCCGCGCCGGTGAGGGTGGCCAGATCCACCAGGTAGTCCGGCGCCTCCTCGCAGGCCAGGGCCAAGGCGTCGGCCAGGAGCAGGCGCCCCTCGGCGTCGGTGTTGAGGATCTCCACTGTCTTGCCGTTGCGGGTGGTGATGATGTCGTTGACGTGAAAGGCCTGGGCGGAGATGTCGTTTTCCGCCAGGGGTGCCAGGACCGTCACGGCCAGGGGCAGCTTGAGTCGGGCAATGGCGCAGGCGGCGGCAAAGGCCGTGGCCGCTCCGGCCATGTCGTACTTCATGCCCAGCAGCGAGTCCCCGGGCTTGAGGTTGTAGCCGCCGGTGTCGCAGGTCACGCCCTTGCCCACCAGGGCCAGACGGCAGCAGGCCCCCGAGGGGGTGTAGGACGCGCGCACCAGCATGGGTTGCGACGCCGCGCCCTGCCCCACGGCCAGAATCCCGCCGCAGCGCTCCCCGAAGAGCCGCTCGGCGTTCCAGACCTCGGTCTCCAGGCCGGCGGCCTTGGCCATGGCCTGCAGACGCTCGGCCATGCTGCCGGGATGCAACACGTTGGGGGGCTCGTTGCAGAGGTCCCGGGCCTGATTCACGCACTCCAGCACCACGTCCTGGGCCGCCAGGACGGCCAAGGTCTCTGGGGGCGCCGCGGCGGCCAGCACCAGCACCGTGGCCAGGGGCTCGGGCTTCTTTTCCTGGTACAGGGCAAAGGCGTAGCCGCCCAGCAGGCAGCCTTCCCGCACGGCCAGGATCAGGGCCTCGGCACCCGGGCTCCGATTGTCCAGGGGGATGCAGATCCGGCTCAGCTTCTCGTCGCGCGCGTACTGCAGGGCCTTGACCACGGCAATCTTGAGGTTCTCCGTGGGGCCCCGGTCCTCTCCATCCAGTCGGCAGGCCAGGGCCGAAATGAACGCACCTTCCTGCATGCCGGTGAAGACCAGCCTGCGACCGCCCTTGTCCTTGGGCAGCAAGCCCGCGCTCTCACGCAGCCCCTCGGGCAGTTGGGCTGCCTCGAAACAGGGGGTCTCGGCATCCAGATGCAGGAGCAGCAGCAGGTCGTTGGTTTGGCGAGTGTAGCCGGTGGCCAGGGCGCAGACGGTATCCATGGAATCTCCTTGCAGACAGTGTTCGTTGTGCGCGCACCTTATCATTTCTCATCTTGGTGGCAAGAGGGCGAAAGACCGCCCCTCTCATGGGGGGATTGCCGAACAGCCCAATAGATTCATTGAGAATTGTATTGCGGTGTATAAACGGGCGGGTTATGCTGTGTGATACTGACTATCCGCATCGGGCAGTGCCGCGGTCCTGCAACGGTGCAACAGTCACCACACTGCAGTCCCCGGCGGAGGGGCCCATGGTCGGAGTTTCCCAGAGCAGGAGCGATCCCCCCCCCACCAGAGCTCCGGCCCTGCCGGTTTGGGTCCTGGTGCTCGATGCACAGGGACGCATCACCGCCGTGGACGAACGCTTCCGGGCCATGCTCGCGCCAGGGACCGCACCCTGCGCCCAAACCGTGGAACAAGTGCTGACCCTGCCCCGGGGGCGGACCTGGTTCGGTTCCTCCCCTTTTGCCGCCGAGGGAGGCTTCTTTTCCCCCGGGACCGAGTGGGACTGCATCCTGGGTCCTCCCTGGGTGCAGGAGGAGCTCTGCCTCCACGCCAGACTGGAGTTGCTGCACACCCCGCATGGAGCCGCAACGCGGGTCTTGCTGCTGGCCCCTTGCAGCGACGTGGACTGCTGCAGCCTTTTCGGGCGCCCCCCTCTCCCTCGCCTGGACACCCTGCGCAAGGCCGAGCAGCGCTACCAGGTGATCTTCGAAAAGGCCCCCCTGGGGATTTTCACCTCCACCCTGCAGGGGCGCTACCTGGAAGTGAACCAGGCCCTGGCGGCCATGCTCGGCTACACTCACCCCGCCGAGGTCATGGCCCAGATTCGGAACATCGCCCTGGATGTTTACGTGTACCCGGAACGCCGGGACCAGATCATCGCCCGGCTCACCGAGACCGGTGTGCTCTCCAACTTCGAGAACGTCTACCGCCGGCGCGACGGCAGTATCTTCACCGCCAGCCTCAACGTCACCACGCTCCAGGACCCGGAAAGCGGCGAGCGCTATCTGCTGGGGCTGGTGGAAGACATCACGGAGCGCAAGCAGGCCGAGCAGGCCCTGCGCGAATCCCAAGAGCGCTACAGTTCCATCTTTGCCAACGCCCCCGTGGGGATCTACCAGTCCACACCGCAGGGCAGGTACCTCAGCGTGAATCCGCAGTTTGCCACCATGCACGGCTTCGAGTCTCCGGAAGAGGTGCTGCGGCTGGTCAACGACATTGGGGAGCAGCTCTACGTGACCCCCCAGCGCCGTGAAGAGATGTTGCGTCTCCTGCTGCGCGACGGAGAAGTGAGCAACTTCGAGGTGCACTCGCGCCGCAAGGACGGTTCCACCTTCTGGACCGCGCGCAACGTACGCCTCATGCGCGATTCGAAGGGGATGCCCAACCACCTCAAGGGCTTTGTCACGGACATCTCCAAGCAAAAGGAGCTGGAGCGGCTGCGCGAGGACGTGGAGCGCATCACCCGCCACGACATCAAGAGCCCGTTGGTCTCCCTGGTGCTGGGTGTGCGCATGCTCCGCAAGGAGGAGAACATCACGCCCTTCCAGGCCGAGTTGCTGCACGAAATGGAGAAGTCCGGCAGCCGCATGCTGAACATGATCAACCTTTCCCTGGACCTCTACAAGATGGAGACCGGGACCTATGCCCTCGACCCGCAGCCCCTGGACCTCCTGGCCGTGTTGCGCAAGACGGCCCGCGACGCCCTGGAGAGCGAGCGCCACAAGCAGCTGAGCCTGCGCTTCGAGTGCGAAGGCCGGGCCGTGGGCGAAGAGGACCGCTTCCTGGTCCTGGGCGAAGAGCTCCTGTGCTACTCCATGTTCGCCAACCTGCTCAACAACGCGGCCCAGGCCTCGCCTCCGGGCGCCACGGTGGACATCTTCGTGGAGCGCAAGGCCGCTTACGCCTCGGTCTGCATCCACAACCAAGGCGCCGTCCCCCCGGACGTGCGCCCCCTGTTCTTCGAGAAGTACGCCACTTCCGGCAAGCGCTACGGTACGGGGCTGGGCACCTATTCCGCCCGGCTCATCGCCCTGACCCTCGGGGGGGAGATCAGCTACAGCACCTCCGAGGAGGAAGGCACCACCCTGCGGGTCCTGGTGCCCCTGCCGCGCTGAGCCCCCGCCCCCCCACAATGCAGACGGCCCGCCGCTGCATGCGCAACGACGGGCCGGGTGTTCGTCCTGTCAGGGAAGAGAGGCCTAGGCTTCTTCCTTCTTGGATTCCTGGATGATCTTTTCAGCCACCGGCGGGGGCGCTTCCTCGTAGTGGTCGAACTCCATGATGAAAGTCCCCTGCCCCCCGGTCATGGAACGCAGGTCCGGGGCGTAGCGCAGCACCTCGCTCATGGGCACGTGGGCCTTGATCTCCGTGACACCGGCGGTGGAATCGGAGCCCAGCACCTTGCCGCGCCGGCTGGAGAGGTCGCCGATGACGTCGCCCATGTGCTCGTCCGGAATGGAGACCGTGAGCAGCACGATGGGCTCCAGAATGATGGGCTTGCACAACTCCATGGCCTTCTTGAAGGCCAGGGAACCGGCCACCTTGAAGGCCATTTCCGAGGAGTCCACGGTGTGGTAGGTGCCGTCGTAGAGGGTCACGCGAAAATCCACCACCGGGTTGCCGGTGAGGTAGCCGCGGGCCGCGGACTCCTGAACGCCCTTGTCCACGGCCGGGATGAACTGGCGCGGCACCACGCCGCCCACGATGGCGTCCACGAACTCGTAGCCGGAACCCCGGGGCAGGGGTTCCATGCGGATCCAGCAGTCGCCGAACTGGCCACGCCCGCCGGACTGCTTCTTGTGCCGCCCCTGCACCTCGGCCTTGCCCTTGATGGTCTCACGGTAGGGCACCTTGGGCGGCTTGAGCACGATCTCGGCCTTGTAGCGGCGCTTGGCGCGCTCCACCGAGGTCTCGATGTGCATCTGCCCCATGCCGGAAAGCAGAATGTCCGCGCTTTCCTCGTCGCGGGTGAGCTGCAGGGTGATGTCCTCCACCAGCAGCTTGTGCACGGCCTGGTAGACCTTGTCCTCGTCGCCCTTTTCCTTGGGCGCCAGGGCATAGGTGATCAGGGCCGGGGGCAGTTGCGGCTTCACCAGCTGGAAATTATCCTTTTCCCCGCACAGGGTGTCGCCCGTCTCCGTGAGCTTGAGCTTGGTCACGGCCACCAGGGCGCCCGGTCCCAAAGCCTCCTTGCACTGCACCTGGTTCTTGCCCGTGAGGAAGAGAATCTGCCCCACCCGCTCCGTTTCTTCCTTGCTGGCGTTGCGGTAGGTGGAGTCGGGGGCGAACGAACCGGAAAGCACGCGCAGGATGGTCAGCTGCCCCGCAAAGGGGTCGGCCAGGGTCTTGATCACGAACGCGGCCACGGGGCCTTCGTCGCTGCTGACCAGCTCCTTGCCGTCCTCGCCCTGCCAGGGAGCATGGTCCAGGGGCGAAGGCAGCAGGTTCTGCACGGCGTCCAGCAGCAGCGAGCCACCCTTGTTCTCCAGGGCGGAGCCCACGCAGACCGGGGAGACCGCGCCGGAGAGCACGCCCTTGCGCAGCCCCAGCTTGATCTCCTCGGGGCTCAGCTCACCCTCTTCCAGGTACTTCTCCATGAGGGCCTCATCGCTCTCCGCGATGTTCTCGATGGAGGTCTCGCGCAGCACATCCACTTCCTCGCGCAGCTCAGCGGGCACCTCGCCGGGCTTGACGCTGCCGTCGGGCTGGAAGAACCAGGCCTTGTTCTCCAGCACGTCCACCACGCCCTTGAAGTTCTCCTGCTGGCCGATGGGCAGGTGCAGCAGCACCGGCTTGGCCCCGAGAATGCCGCCCAGGCTGTCGAAGGCCATGGAAAAATCGGCCCGGTCCCGATCCATCTTGTTGATGAAGATCAGGCGGGGCAGGGTGGCGGAAACGGCCTTCTGCCACAGCTTTTTCGTCAGGGGGCGCACGCCGTCCACGGCGTCCACCACGAACACCACACCGTCGGCGCCCAGCAGCAGATAGTCGATGTCCCCGGTAAAATTGTTGTCACCCGGGGTATCCATGAGGAAGTGGGGATTCTTGTTCCAGGAGTAATGCGCAAAGGCGGGCTGAATGCTGCCGCGACGCTTGATTTCTTCCGGTTCGTAATCCAGCTGGGTGGTGCCTTCTTCCACCTTGCCCAGCCGGTTGATGACTCCGGCAGTGAAGAGCAGCATCTCCGCCACGGACGTCTTGCCGCAACCGCCGGTGCCGACGAGTGCGTACGTTCTCTGGTTCTCCAACGCTTTGGCCATTTGCCTCTCCCTTTTCAGCTACTGGTGTCGGGTATTGTGTCTTGCCTCGGCAAGGGTATGGCGGTAGTGTGGCTATCGCCTGAATCATGTACCGTACGGCGGCAGAGAGCGCTCCAAGGGGTCCGTCCAGGGTTTTTAGCCCTTTATGTATCCCGCGCGGGCGGGCAGGGCTGTCCGTTCCGGTGACGGTAACGTGATCGGACCGTTACGACATAGGGACTGCCCAGGATTATTGTCAAGCGCAAACTCTGCGGCGCCGTGGCCTGACCAGACGCCGCACCCGGAGAATGCATGCAACACACCTTGCACGAAATTGACCCCCTGCTCCTCAAGAGCCACGGACCCTGGCTTTTCCCCAACCCCCGCCCCACCGGGGGGCTGGAGCTGTCCCTGCGCACCCGAGGCCAACTGCACCCCCTGCTGGCCACCGAGGAAGCCCACGGCCCCATGCTCATCGACGGAGCACGCCGCGCCGCCTGTCTGGCCGCGCTGGGACGCAAGGCCCTGGTCCATTTCATCAGGGCCCCGAGGGATCTGGACAAGGGGCTGGTCTTTCTGGCGGCCAACGACTTTCACCTGCTGGGCGACCAGGCTCCCCCCCGCTTCCTCTTGCCGGTGCTGCGCTTTTTCGAGCCGCGCCTGGACGAACAGGAACTGGAGCGGATCCTGCCTCCGGCCCTGGGTCTGGACCCCCGCTCCCGGCTCTGGACCCGGCTGCGGCAATGGACCGCCGTGTTCCGCGAGTGCGCGCCCTTCGAGGAGCATGTGCGTGCCGGACACCTGGATCTGAGCTGCATCGAGACCCTGAGCCGCATGGACGAGGCGGACCGTGACGCCCTGGAGCCCTTTTTCCGCGCCCTGTCCTGGAGCGCCGGCGCCTCCCGGCAACTGGTGACCCTGCTCCACGAAACCGCCCAGGGTCGCAGGCGCAGCGTGGGGCAGCTCATCGCCGAAAGTGGTCTGGACGCGATCCTGGACCAGGAGCTCTCCCCCCGCGACGCCATGGCCCGCATCCTCGACGCCGTGCGCAACCTACGCTACCCCCAGCGCAGCCGCCTGGAGCGCAACTTCACCCGGCTGGCCACGGAGCTGTCCGCGGGCACCCCCTGGCGCATGGAGCCCGACCCCCAGTTCGAGACCGAGGCCCTCACCGTCAGCGCCCGGCTCCGCTCCCCGGAAGAGGCCCGCAAGGCCGCGGCCCGTCTGCTGGAGATGGCCGAATCCCCGCTCTGGCGCTCCCTGTCCGGTCTGGGCGACCCGGACGCACCATGACCCTGCCGCGTCACCTGCAGGACATCCGCCACGTCTTTTGCGAACCGGGCCTGGAGCAAAGCGCCGACGGGCAGACCCTGCGGCAACGGATTCAGGCCCTGCTCCCCGAGGCGCGCTGGCACATCCTCTCCGGAGACGCCCGCCCCCAGCAGACCCACTCCGGGCACGGGCTCTGGCTCAAGCACTATCGGGGGCGTTTTCTGCGCGCCTGCCCCGGCACGCGCCACTACCGCTGCTGTGGCTACCTCATCGCCCACATCGGCGAGAACTGCCCCGTGGGGTGCAGCTACTGCATCCTTCAGGCCTATTTCCAGGACCGGCTGCTCAAGGTCTGGATCAACCGCTCGGACCTGCTGGCGGAGCTGGATGCCTTGCTGGCGCGCCCCACAGGGCCTCGCCTGCGTCTGGGCACCGGGGAATTCACGGACTCCCTGGCCCTGGAGCCCCTCACGGGCTACGGTGCCAGCCTGGTGGAGTTCCTGGCGGACAAGCCCCGGGCCTGCCTGGAGCTCAAGAGCAAGGTGGTGGACCTCTCCTGGCTGGACAAGGCCCGGGACCCGCGCCGGGTGCTGCCGGCCTGGTCCATGAACGCGCCGCGCGTGGTGCGGGAGGAGGAGGGCCTGGCCGCCCACCTGGAGGAGCGGCTGGCCGCGGCCCGGAAGTGCGCGGCCCTGGGCTTCAAGGTCTGCCTGCATTTCGATCCCGTGATCCGCTACCCGGGCTGGGACAGCGCCCTGGACGGCTACCCGGCCACGGTGGCCATGATCGCGGACCACCTGCGCCCCGAGGACGTGGCCTACATCAGTCTGGGGAGTTTCCGCTTCATGCCGCAGCTCAAGAGCTGCATCGAGGCGGCGCACCCGCGCAGCGCCTACATCTACGAGGAGTTCGGCCCGGGGCTGGACGGCAAGATGCGGCTGTTGCGCCCCCAAAGGGTGGAGCAGTTCCGCCGCATCGCCGGAGACCTCGCTGCCGCGGGCTTCGGGGAGGCCCTGTATTTCTGCATGGAGTCGGATACGGTCTGGCAGGCCGTTCTGGGACGCACCCCCCGGGACCTGGGCGGCCTGAACCGTCATCTGGCGGCCCGGGCCTTTGCAGCACGCTGAAGGCCCCACCGCGAGGGGCGCGGACCTGTCCGCACTCTCAACCACACAAGGAGGAAACCATGCCCGAGATCGTGCTGTTCAAGAGCGAGGAGAAGCAGAGCCGCAGCGCTGCCGCGAACTTCCTGCGCGCCCTGGCGGACAAGGTGGAAACCGGCAAGGTGGTGCTGAAGCAGCCTGACAAGGAGGTCGTGCTGGAGCTTCCGCCCCAGCTGACCTTGGAAGTGAAGGCGGAGCGTGAAGAAAAGGTGGGGCGTCCGGAGAAGCTGAGCCTGGAAGTGGAACTGGAGTGGACCCCCGGCGAGGCCGGAAGCGGCGCCTCGGGAGTCGAGCTGGGCTAGGAACCCGGGCCACCGCTGTGGGGGAATCGCGGCGGTTTGCAGCCGTTGCGTATTGGCAACGGCTTGCACCCGCCTGGGCAATGCTGTAAAGCGGTGAACCATGAGCGGCCATTGCCGGGCGCACCCGATTGCACTTGACAGCTAAGCACCCTGGCAATAAGCTGAAATACTGGTCGACGAGCACGGCCCTGTAAACGACACGCGGGGGCGGAGCGGGTGGTGCACCGGTTCCGCAGCTTCATCGACGCAATGGCAACAGTGTACGGCAAAGAGGAGAAGCTCCATGGCAGTAGAAGTGACTGACGGCAACTTCGAGCAGGAAGTTCTGAAGTGCGACCTCCCCGTATTGGTTGACTTCTGGGCACCCTGGTGTGGTCCGTGCCGCGCGATGGGACCGGTCATTGACGAACTGGCCAACGAATACGCCGGACAAGTGAAGATTTCCAAAATGAACGTGGACGAGAACCCCGCCTCGCCCAGCAAGTACGGCATCCGGGCCATCCCCACCCTGATCCTCTTCAAGGGCGGCGAAGTCGTGGAACAGATCACGGGTGCGGTCTCCAAGAGCAGCATCAAGGAACTCATTACCCAGAAAGCGCTCTAATCCATGAAAGTGTACGACAGTGTCGTCATCGGGGGCGGCCCGGCAGGGATCACGGCCGCCCTCTACCTCTTGCGCTCCGGCGTGACCGTGGCCCTGGTGGAGAAGCTCTCCCCCGGGGGGCAGGTGCTCATGACCGAGACCATCGAGAACTACCCCGGGTTCCCCAAGGGCGTGAAGGGCTATGCGCTGGCCGACATCTTCGCCGCCCACCTGGAGGAGTTCCAGCTGGACCGCTACAACGACGCGGTGGCTGAAATGGTGCCCGAAGCGGGCAAGCACCGCCTGCGCATTGGCGACGACTGGATCGAGGCCCGCACCGTGATCATCTGCAGCGGCGCCCAGTATCGCAAGCTGGGCCATCCGCGCGAGAAGGAACTCACCGGCCGGGGCGTGTCCTACTGCGCCCTGTGCGACGGGAATTTCTTCCGCGACCAGGTGGTGGCGGTGGTGGGCGGGGGTAACTCCGCGCTGGAGGAGTCGCTGTACCTCACCAAGCTCGTGAAAAAGCTCTACGTGGTGCACCGGCGTCACCAGTTTCGCGGCAACAAGATCTACGACGACAAGGTCCGTGCCCATCCCAAGATCGAACTGGTGCTGGGGCATGTGGTCACCGAACTCCTGGGTGGCGACCAGCTGACCGGCATCACTGTCGAGAACTGCGACGACGGCTCCCGTCGCGACATCGAACTGGACGGACTTTTCGTGTTCATCGGCTTCATGCCCCTGGGCGGCTTTTTCCCGGCAGCCCTGAATCTGGACAAGGACGGCTTCATCATCACCGACACGGAGATGCTGACCAACCTGCCCGGTGTCTTTGCCGCGGGCGACGTCCGCTCCAAACTCTGCCGTCAGGTCACCACCGCTGTCGGGGACGGTGCCACGGCTGCAAACTCCGCCTTTCTGTATCTGGAACAAGCCCTATGAAACGTACCCTCGTTACCGTCTGCCTGCTGCTTTCCCTCAGCATCCTGCCTGGTTGCGGGATCCTGGACTACTTTTACCTGCCCGTTCCCGAAGACACGGCTCAAGAAATCTTCGAGATCGGTAACGAGGCCATGCAGGAGAAGGACTACTACACGGCCATCGAGTACTTCAACAAGCTCAAGGACCGTTACCCCTTCAGCCCCTACACCACCCAGGCCGAGCTCTCCCTGGCCGACGCCTACTTCCTGGACGGCAGTTACCTGGAGGCCATGCAGGCCTACATGGATTTCGAGGCCATGCACCCCCGGCACGAGGAAACCCCCTACGTGCTCTACCAAGTCGGCGTTTCCGCCTACAACAGCTTCACCTCGGTGGACCGCCCCCAGGATCAGGTAGCCCAGGGCCTGCAGTATCTCTATCGCCTGCGCGAGGTCTACCCGGAAACCGACTACGCCCAGGCCGCTGCCGACTACATCCTCAAGTGTCGCGGCATCCTGGCGGATCGGGAAATCTTTGTGGCCGACTTCTACTGGCGCACCGAACAGTATGGCCCGGCCTGGCACCGCTACCAGTACGTGGTGGACAATTTCGCCGACCTGGAACAGGTGCGGGACTACGCCCAGAAACGGGCCGACATGGCCTATCTCCTTCAGCAGAAGACCGAAACCAAGAAGGCCCGTGAAGAGCGCCAGGGAACCTGGAAAAAATGGTTTGACTGGCTGTAAGCCTCCACGGACCGGGGTGGTGGTCTGCGTTGCGCCACGCACCCTGCTTTGTCGCGGGCTACGGCGGGGTGCTGCGTGATGCAGGGCTTCACCTTTCCCCACTGGATCCAGGGCGTCCTTGTGGACGACGCCCTGTTTCTCCAGGCCTATGAATCCCTGTCCGCCGCAGAGCGGGCCAGGCTCAAGCACTGTATTGCCGTGCTGCATGCCTGCAGCGGCCATGCTGCTGCCCTGGAGTCCTGCCGTACGGTGCGCCATGCCCAGGGCTTCGTGAGTCGCCGTTGCACCGCGCCCCTGCCCTGGACCCTGCTCTTGCTGCCCGAGGAGGCGGCCTCCCCCTCCCAGTTGCTGGCCACGGTCCTGCCTCCGTTGCTGGCCGGGGTGCCGGAACTGCTGGTACTGCGCGTGGGAGCTGGAGCCCGGCCCTGGCCCCTGCCGCTCCTCGCGGCCCTGGAGCTGGCCGGGGTGGA
>CAZNSV010000031.1:0-15130 GCA_964575775.1 uncultured Desulfovibrionaceae bacterium | reverse complement strand
GCAGCGAGGGCGTTTCCTCCGGCAGGGGCGGGTTGGTGAACAAAGGATACTGTGACGGATCCGCGGGGGGCAGGAACACCGGCTCGGCCGGAGCCTGACCAGAGCCGGGCAACACCGGCAGGATCAGAGGCGCCGCCGCCGGGGGGCCACCCTGCTCTCCGGGAGCCAGACTCTCCGCGCTCCCGCTCAGGGTCAGCCGATACTCCAGCCCGCGCTCGGCTGCCAGGGCGTCCAGGCGGCCGCGCAGCGTGGCCTCGTCCTGAAGATGAAGGTTCCAGGTACCGCCGACCCCACCGGCGCGCATGCTGAGCGCCTTGAGGGTGAACGCGGTCAGGGCGGGCTGCATCCCGCGCAGGACCTGTTCGAAATCGTGGGCTTCCTGCGGCGAGTTGAAGCCGCTGACTTCCAGCTCGGCCCCGATTGCTCCGGCCGCGCTCCCGCCCTCGGAAGGGGCGCTGGGGCCGTGCACCGTGAAGTACCAGCTCCAAAGGGTGAACCAGAGGGTGGGCAGGTCGGCTCCGCCTGCCTCGTACCGGCCGTTCTCGGCCTCGATGCTGCCCTGCCAGAGCCGGCCCTGGGTCGTAAGGGTCAAGAGGGGCAGGGGCACGTCGGCCTGCTTGAGTCCGGAAAGCAGCTCCAACCGGGCCACCTGCTGCCGCTCCTCGCCTTCCTGTGGCGTGGGTTGTTCCGGCTGTGGCGCCTCCCCGGGGGGGAGCTGCAACGCCAGCCGATAAGGCAGCTCGGCGGCCACCGTGAAGAAGACGCCCAGCTGTTGCAGCACGGTGCGCAGGGCCTGGGTGTCCAGGGCCACGTCGAAACGCGAAACCAGGCCGTCCACGGTCTCGCTGAGGCCCCTCTCGGTCACGCCCAGCACCAGCATGGGCGCCAGCTGGGCCAGCTGCTCGTCGAGCACGGCCTGACGCGCTTCGCTCAAGGGGCCGGGCAGCATGACCAGGGCCTCCTGCAGCAGGGCCTGGCGCCGGGCCTGTTCCTGGATGCGCTCCTTGCCCTGTTCCAGACTTTCGTCACCCTGGAGCCGCCAGAGGACTTCCACGGAGGCGGCCCCGGCCGGTGTCCCGGCCAGGGTGAAACTGCACAATAACAGCAACAGACACGCAAACTGCGGCAGACGCGGCAATTCCATGCTCTCCATCCTTGTTGGGGCTCGTTTTTCAGCGGACCCGGATCATGCCACAAAGGCATGCGGCTGGCTAGAGCGTTGGGATTGCGCGGACGATCGAGGGGGCAGGGTAGGAGCAAGGTGCCTGGACCGTGGAACAGGCCACCAACAGCAGAGCGGCCGATGCCGGGACCACCCCGACACCGGCCGCTATCGCCAACGAGGTGGAAGCGAGGACAGGTGTGATGTGACCTCTAGCGATAAAGACTTTCATTGTCAATCTCAAAACAATGTCCATCGGAAAAATCACGACCACAAGACCCCACCACTCCCCAAGCCTCAGAAGACCCGCAGCTCCTGCTTCAGACGCTTCACCGCCAGCAGGGCGTCCACGCCCGTCACCGGGTCCTGGGGCGCGAAGCCTCCGGAACGCACCGAGGCCTCCAGCAGCCCCCGCGTGGTGAGCAGCATGGCCGCGTTGAAGGCCGGATGGTCCGCGCGCAGATCCGGGAAGGGGCTCTCCCGGCCGATGAAACTCGTGGCCAGCCCCGGATTGTTGGTGGCCCGCACCAGCACGTCCTCCAGGATCATGGCCACCTCGGCCCGGCTCAGCTCCCCGTCGGGGCGGAAGGTATTGTCCGGATAGGCCTGCAGCCCCCGGATGCCGTAGCGCGTCACCAGGTCCACGGCCTGAGCCAGGGGGTGCCCCGCCACGTCCACCAGGGGCAGCCGCTCACCTGCCCGGCGCTCGCGGCCGGACTGGTCCCGCCAGCTGGCATCCTGGGGCGCGGGGGGGCGGAAGGCGCTGTCCGCCGCCTGTTGCGTGCGGCTGAAAAAGTGCTGGAAGCCCAGCTCGTCCACCAACAGGGCCGCCATGTCCGCCCGGGTGATGCGCTCCACCAGGGCGATGCGCAGCCCCAGATGGGTTTCGGGCGCGGCCCGGCGCACCTTCTGCACCTGCTCCCAGCGGTTGCGGGCCTGCTCCTCGTACCCGCGTCGGACTTCCAGGACCCGGCGGTACAGCTCCTCGGCCCGCTCCAACTCCAGGGCCTGGAGATAGACCTCACCCTGGTAGTAGTAAAGTTCGCCGGTTTCGAGTCTGGGATTGTCGGCGATGAGTTCCACGGCGTCGTCAAAGGTCGCTTCGCTTTGGCGCACCAGTTTCCGGGCCTCGAGTTCGTCGCGTGCGGCCAGGCTGGTCAGGGCGCGGATGCGGGCAATGAGAGCACGCAGCTCTTCCTCCGGGGTTTCGGCCCGACGCTGCCCCTTGCGTACGTCGTCCAGGGCCTCCTCGCCGCCGAGCATGGCCTTGGCCAGGCCCTTGCCCGCCAGGGCCGGGCCGTATTCGGGGTTGAGCTCGAGGGCCCGGTTGAAGGCGTCCATGGCCTGGATGGGCTCTTTCTGGTCCAGGAAGTACATGCCGGTGCGGTAGTGGTGCTCGGGCGTGTCCATGACCCCGGCGGCCCGGCGTGGTTCCTTGCCGGCGCAGGCAGCGGCCAGCAGCACTGCCAGCAGCAGGGCGAACAGGCGCAGCAGCGTTCCTCGAGCCATGGGGGCACCTCCTCTGGTGTCGAGTGGTCAGGCTAGAGCGGTTGGCCATTGAGAATGGCTGGATGCTCTTGTGCATCTTCCTGAAACAACGGGAATTGCTTCAGGGGGAGCCTTGTTGCAAGGCGAAAAAACGCTAATCCAGCAGGATCATTACCCGGCACTGGGCCAGGATATCGCTGTTGGCCGCGGCCATGCGCACGCGCTCGGCCTCGGCGTTGCCCAGGATGAGATCGGTCCCGGCCTCGCCGGACACGGCCTTGGCCCTGACCAGGAGGGGATTGCCCCCCACCCGCTCCACGGCGCCGGGGGCTTGAGGGTCCTTGGCATACCCGGCCATGCCCTGTTGCACGGCGTAGTCGCGCCCCACAAAGGCGGTGCCGTAGACCTCGCGGCCGTCCTCGCCCACCAGGCGCGGACTCAGGGCCGGGCGCACGCCCAGGCCTCGGGCGTCCACCACCACGCCCGTGTATCCGCTCCCGCCCCCACGGGTCAGGGAGACCTGGGTCACGTTGCTCGTGACCGGGGAACGCCCCTCGCCGGGGATGGCCGGACGCTGGGGGCGCTGCTGCAGGACCGCGGGTTGGGTGCGCAACTGGGGTTGGACGGGGCGCTCGCCTTGCAGGGCGGCGGGCTTCTTCTGACCGGGCAGCAGGCTCTGGGACAGCTGACCGCGCAGATTGACCTGCACGGTGACTTCCACGGAGCCGTCGGACATGTAGGCCGTGTCCGTGACCAGGGCCTGCTGCAACTGCCCCTGCACGCGGGTGACCACGGTGTCGTCGCTGACCAGATGGTTCTGGATGGTGGTCACGGAGTCGAGCTGCACGCCCTTGATGAGCTCCAGGAGATTGCGCCGGGCCACCACGGTGGCGGCACGCAGGGCCATGGCCCGGGCCTGGGCCGCATTGGCCGGCTGGGCCGGGGGCGCGCCGATGCCTCTGGCCGCGACCTCGCCGCTGAGCCAGTCGATGCTGCCGTTCTCCGTGGTCTGGACATAGGCGGCGGTCTCCGCCCGGGTTGTAGCGGGCAGCAGGAGCAGCAGCCCCAGGCAGATCAGCAGCCCGGCGGCAATGGGCGTGGTGCGTGGTGTGGTCTTCAAGTCTCCATCCTCCCTGCTCCGGGTGCCTGGTCCCGGCAGCCAGCCCCAAAAAGTGGAACGGACCGCGGACGCAAGGCTCGGTTTCAGGAGCAAGGCTTGCAAGAAACTTACCACTGAACAGGGAGCGGAAAAGATGCAGCCCCTTGCGGCACAGGCGGGGCTCTGTTAGGGTTGCACGACAGGCCCGCAGCAGCGTCACGCACAAGACACGCAAACTCAACACGCCGGGATGACAAGTCTTTTCTGGGACAAGAATTCCGACGGCGTTCATGAACCGGACACCGGGGGCCGTGGCACCCCGCACACGGTGTCGGCACAAGGAGCCGCTCCATGGAACTCTACCTCATGCAGCACGGACTGTGTCTGGCCAAGGAACTGGATCCCGAGCAGAGTCTGAGCCTGGTGGGGCGCGACCAGGTGGAGAAATGCGCCCACGCGGCCCGACGCATGGGGCTGGAGCTGGACGCCCTGGTGACCAGCCCCAAGAAACGGGCCCAGCAGACCGCGGCCATTCTGTCCGAGGCCATCCGCTACCCCAAGAAGGCCATCATCGTCAGCGAGCTCGTCAAGGCCATGACGCCGCCGCAAGACACCCTGGCCTGGCTGCGAGAGCTGGGTGCCGAGCGGGAGGCACGGCGTGTGGGCGTGGTGGGGCACATGCCCTCCCTGGGCGAGCTGGTGTCCCTGCTCATCACCCCCGGCTCCCGGGCCGCGATCCAGATCGAGAACGCCGGGCTCCTGCGCGTGGACGTACTGGACTTCCAGCGCCCCGCCGGGACCCTGATCTGGTACCTTGGGCCGCAGCAACTGGGACTCATTGGTGCCTGAGCCCGTGCAAGCAAGGGCCTTGGCGGACGATTCCCGACACATTTCGCTCCGTGACACCGCAGGGAGGTGGCACTCCCCGGGAACCACGGGTATCCTCGGACAAGGG
Source organism: uncultured Desulfovibrionaceae bacterium (assembly GCA_964575775.1). Taxonomy (GTDB): domain Bacteria; phylum Desulfobacterota; class Desulfovibrionia; order Desulfovibrionales; family Desulfovibrionaceae; genus CAZFCK01. The sequence continues at coordinate 10,426 of CAZNSV010000031.1, read as the reverse complement.
GGGAGCCCATGAAACCGCGTCGCGTTCGTTATCCACGCCTGCCCCAACGGGGGCGGCAATGTCACAACCTACGGGAGACCCATCACGCCCTGCGCCGGGAGCTGGCCGAGCGCAAGGAGGCGGAAGAGGCCCTGCTGCAAAGCACCCGCAGGCTCACCGGCATCGTGCTGCACGCCCAGGAGATCATCTACACCGTCTCGCCCGACGGGCTGATCACCTTCATCTCGCCCTCCGTGCGTCAGCTCCTGGGCTACACCGAGGAAGCGTTGCTGGGGCGGCACTTTTCCGTGTTGGTGCATCCCGAGGACCTGGAAATCTGCAACCGGTTCCTGGCGAACATCCTGCAGGGGCGCGACGACAACTCCCGGGTGCACTGCCGCGTCCGCCACGCCGCGGGCTATTGGCGCTGGTTCGCCTCCACCGGCAGCCTGCAGCCCGGCAACGAGGCCGGACCTCCCTCCTTCGTGGGCATTGCCCAGGACATCACGGAGCAAAAACAGGCCCAGGACCGCCTGGAGGAGAGCGAGCGGATGTACCGGCTGCTGGCCGAACACTCCGCGGACGTGATCTTCACCACCAACGCCCGCTACCACTTCACTTACCTCAGTCCGGCCATCGAGCGGCTCACGGGCTTTGCCCCCAATGAGCTGGTGCACAAACCGCTGCCCGTGCTGCTGCATCAGCGCTCCCTGTCCACCGTGCAGGCAGCGCTGCAGGAGCGTCTGGAAACCGAACGTCTGGGGCAAGGCGACGACAGCTCACGGGTCTGGGAGCTGGAGCTGCGGTGCAAGAACGGCCAAGCCTTGTGGACCGAGACCGTGACCACGCCCCTGCGGGATTCCGAGGGACGCTTTGAGGGCGTGCTGGGCGTCACCCGGGACATCATGGCCCGCAAGGCCGCGGAACAGGCCCTGGAGCAGGCCCACCGGGACATGGGCGCCCTGATCTCGGCCATCACCGCCATCCTGATCCTGGTGGACCCCCACAACCGCATCACCCACTGGAACAACAGTGCCTGCGAGGTCCTGGGGCTCCCCGCCGACCTGGCCCTGGGCAGCAGGCTGGAGGTGCTGGCCCTGGACTGGCCCCGGGAGCTGGTCCTGGAGGGGCTGGAGCGCTGCCGCAGCACGGGCGAGCCCCAACGCCTCGACGACCTACGCTTCGGACGCGCCCATGCCGGTGAGGGACTGCTGGGTTTGACCTGTTATCCGGTGCAAGGAGGCGGGGTCCTGCTCCTGGCCCGGGACATCACCGCGGCCCGCACCCAGGAGCTGCGCCAGGCCCACGAGCAGCGCATGCAGTCCATCGGCCGCCTGGCCGCGGGCATGGCCCACGAAATCAACACGCCCATGCAGTATCTGGGCTTCAACGCCGGATTCCTGGAAAACGGCTTCCGGGACCTGGTCACGATCCTGCGCGGCTATCGGGAGTTCGGGCACGAGTTGCTGCAACAGGGCATCTGCGACTGCACCCTGCCCCCGGAGCTGACGCGGCGGTTGCATGAACTGGAACGCCTGGACCGGGAGCTGGACCTGGAGTATCTGCTGGACGAACTGCCCCAGGCCATTGCGGGGTCCCGCCAGGGCATCGAACAGATCACGGACATCGTGCAGGCCATGAAGCAGCTTACGCATCCCGGGCGCATGGCCGAACGCAGCATGGGGTTGGTGGACATCAACAACGCGGTGCTCAACGCCGTCACCGTGACGCGCAACGAGTGGAAGCAGTACGCGGAGTTGGAGACGGACCTGGACCCCACACGCCCCCTGGTTCCTGGCTGGGGCGGCGAACTGGGACAGGTGTTGGTGAACCTGCTGCTCAATGCGGCCCAGGCCATGGAAGAGAAGGCAGCCTCCGGCGACGGGACCAAGGGGCGCATCCAGGTGAGCACCCGCGCCCTGGAGCGGGAGGTGGAAATCCGCGTGGCCGACAACGGCCCCGGGGTGCCGGAGGCCATCCGGGACAAGATTTTCGACCTTTTCTTCACCACCAAGGACGTGGGCAAGGGCAGCGGTCAGGGGTTGGCCCTGGCCCACGCCATCGTGGTGGAGCAGCACGGCGGCAGCCTGGAACTGGATTCGCCGGAATCCGGCGGGGCCGTGTTCCGCATTCGCCTGCCCGGAGCTGCCTGCGGAGCCTGAAACCGAGCGCAAGACGGCTTGGACTTGCACTTGCTTTCTGTTATTGCGTTTCGAGGCGGAGGGGGCAGTAACATTTTTCTGCAGAGCCATGACGGCCATTGGTGACGGAATGAACGGCAGCGGACCGAAAATTCTTTTCGTGGACGACGATCCCAAGGTCCTGGCCGCGTACAAGCGCACCTTCCGCAAGGACTACCCCGTCAGCACCGCCGAAGGGCCCGTGGAGGGGCTCGGCGCTGTCGCCGAGGAAGGCCCCTTTGCCGTGGTGGTGTCCGACCTGCGCATGCCCGGCATGGACGGCATCGAATTTTTCACCCAGCTCAAGAACCGCTGCCCGGATACCGTGCGCATCATGCTCACGGGCTTTGCCGATCTCGGGGCCGCCATTTCCGCGGTCAACCAGGGGCACGTGTTCCGCTTCCTGGCCAAGCCCTGCGCCGAGGGCGAAATGCGCGAGGCCCTGGCCGCCGGGGTGCGTCAGTACCGCCTCATCACGGCGGAACGCGAGTTCATTCGCGGCACCCTGAAGGGCGTGATCAAGGTCCTCACCGACCTGCTGGCCATGGCCAACGCCACCGCGCATCAGCGCTGCGCTCGGATCAAGCGCCTGGCCACGGACCTGGGCCGGGCCTCGGGCATGAACGAGCCCTGGCGCATGGAACTGGCGGTGATGCTCTCCCAACTGGGTTTTCTGATCCTGCCCGAGCGGCTGCTGGAGCGCAGGCTCCGCGGCCTGCCCCTTGACGTGGAGCAGGAAACCCTCTTCAGCCTGCATCCCAAGCTGGGCGGCGACCTCCTGGCCAATATCCCGCGCATGGAGGAAATCGCCCAGACCATCGCCTATCAGGAAAAACGCTTCGACGGCAGCGGCCCACCGGAGGGCGGCAGCGCGGGCAAGGCCATCCCCCTTGGGGGGCGCATCCTCAAGGCCGCCCTGGACTTCGACGCCCTGCAGCAGCAGGGCTGCACGCGGGGGCAGGCCCTGCAGGCCATGCGCAAGCTCAAGGGACACTACGACCCGGAGCTCCTGGACCTCATGGAGCCGCTGCTGAGCACCCGGGAGGGCTATACCCCCGCAGTGCTGCCCCCGGATGATCTGGCGGCGGGCATGGTGCTGGAAAGCAATCTGGGCGAGACCGTACCGCGCGGGCGCCCCTTGTCTGATACGGAAGCCCGCACGGCCCGGGAAACGGCCTTGCGGCAGGGGCTGCAGGAACTGCAGGCCTACGTGCCCCTGAAGGAGCCGTCCATCCTGGACGAGATCGACCCGGGACTCATGAGCCGGATTCAGAACCAGAAGCGGTTGCTAGGCGCGGAGCATGCCCCCACGGAGTCCACGGCTCCCACCGCTGAGCCCCGTGGAGGCACGGCATGAAATACTCCCAGCGCATCAAGGCCGACCGCAAGCTGCATGTCTACGACCGCACGGTGATCGAGTTCTGCAACAACGGCGGCCGGTTCCTGCTCTGTACCGGGGACCTGGGCTTCGTCAAGGCCCTGCGCTACGCCCTGGAGCAGGTGGGCATCGACTATCGCAACCACCTCACGGAATTGGACAGCTACGACAATGCGGTGACGCTGCTGGCCCGGCAGCAGGAAAAGCTGAAGACGCCCATGGTGGCCTTCCTGGAGCGCCGCATGGGCAGCAAGTCCTGCATCAAGGCCTTGAAAGTGATCAAGGAGTTCTACTCCGAACGGGTGCGGGTGGTGGTGGTCAGCGAGGAGACCGGACGCGAGGAGATCGTGCTCATTTTCGAGGTGGGGGCCGACAGCCTGATCATCAAGCCCATTTCCGCCAACGCCATCATCGAAAAGATCGCCTTTGCCATCAAGCCCAACAACGAGCTCTCCGTGCTCTTCGACCGGGCCAACGAGCTGCTGGCCCAGGGGGACCTGGACAGCGCGGAACGTATCGCGGAGCGGGTCTTCTCGCTCAAGCCCGACAGCCTGGCCGGTCACATCCTCCTGGGCGACGTGGCCACCGAGCGCGGCAATTTCGATGATGCCAAAACCCACTACCACAACGCCGCCAAGAGCGAACGGCTCTACGTCAAGCCGCTGCAGCGCCTGGCGGAGCTCTGCGAAAAGGCCGGAGACAAGGAAGGGCGGCTGGAGTACCTGGGGCGTCTGGAGAAGCTCTCGCCCCTCAATTACGAGCGCAAGATCGAAATCGGCGAGGCCTACCTCGAGTTGGACGACCTGGAAACCGCCAACAAGCACTTCCAGGAGGCCACGAAGGTGGTCAAACGCGTGGCCGACGAGATGGTCAGCGACTCGCTGATGCGCATCGCCAAGACCCTGGCCGTCAAGGACAAGGAGCAGGCCCTGGCCTACATGAACGAGGCCATCGACCTGCGCGGCACCAACCTGAACAAGGGCGATCTCTGGATGTTCAACGAGCGCGGCATCATCCTGCGTCAGCAGGGGCGCTGGGAAGACGCCATCGAGAACTACCGCAAGGCCCTGCTGGTGGCGCCGGACGACGGCGGCCTCTACTACAACATCGGCGTGGCCTTTGCCGTGGGCAAGCAGCATCGCAAGGCGGTGCAGGCCTTTGTCAAGGCCGTGGAGACCGACCAGGCCATTCTGGAGCAGTCACCGGCCGTGCCCTACAACATCAGCCTCTCCTACGTGAACATCGGCAACCGCGACAATGCGCTGCAGATGCTGCGCATGGCCCTGAAGGTGGACGCCGACTACCCACCGGCCCAGCGGCTCCTGGCCAAGCTGGAAGCCGGGGCCTGAGCCCCCGCGACGCAGGAACCCGCACCATGCCGCAAGAACTCCCCTTTTCCACCTATCCGGATCTCGAGGACTACCTGCGCACCCAGTCCGGGCTGGTGCTGGTGGTCTTCGTGAACCGCAACGACCCCTTGCACCGCCAGGTGCAGGGGCTCAGGTACCTCGTCACCCACCACGCCGGTGTCCTGCCCATGTTCGTGCTGCCCGGGGGCTACTGCGATCTGGAGCGGGTCAAGTACAACATCGCCAGCTACCCCACCTACCTCTTTCTACAGGGCGGCACGGAAGTGGGGCGCTTTGTCGGCCGTGTCACGGGCCGTACCCTGGAGGATTTCCTGGCGAACCTCATGGTCGGGGAGCGGGGGCTGCAGGCCCGCAGGGTGGCCGAGGACCACGGCCTGCCCCTGCAGTGAAGGAAGGGGGGCGGTAGCCCTTCAGGTACTGCTCTGTTCGTGAAAACTCTTCACCCAGACCAGGGCCTCGCTGTAGGAGTTGGCCACGGCCATGGGGTCCAGCTCGAGCTTTTCCACAATGGCTTCCATGCGCTCCCAGTCCCCGGTCTCGAAGCTGCGGGCCAGCTCCAGCCAGATGGAGTACTCGTTCTCCTGGTGGCAGAGGGCGGCCTTGATCTTGTCGTCCAGGGGCAGGTTCTCGGCAATGTCCGTCATGGGCTGGTCCAGCATGGCCTCGAGCAGGGAAAAAAGCCCCATGAGGTAGAGGGAGTCGGCCTTGACCCCGGTCACGGAGTGGTTCACCACGCAGCGCTCCAGGAACTTGCCCCGAATGGCCGAGAGATAGGGCAACTCCGAGGACTTGTCCTCGGGGCTGATGTCCGTGAGGATCACCAGCCAGAGCCAGCTGCGGATCTGCTTCCAGCCCAGGAGCACCAGGGCCTGCTTGATGGACTCCACCTTGCGGGTGAAGCCGAAGGCCGCGGAGTTGATGAAGGAGAGCAGGCGGTAGCTGATGGAAACGTCGGACTCGATGACCTTGGCCAGCTCGGCGAAGTCCGGGTCTTCCTTTTCCAGGACATTGAAGAGCATCAACCGGGACATCTGGTTGGACGACAACTTGCGGCCGGGTACGATCTGGGGCTTCTCGAAGAAAAAGCCCTGGAACAACGCGAAACCCAGTTCCCCGGCCATCTCGAACTGCTGCAGCTCCTCCACGCGCTTGGCCGCGAGCATGAAGGGCAGGGAGTGGGTCTTGGCCACCAGGGCGGCCACGGTCTCGCGGTCCTTGCCCAGGATGTCCACGAACACGATGTCCGCCAGCTTGTAGAGGGGGAGATAGGCGGACTTGGCCCGGAAGTTGTTCACCGCGATCTGGTAGCTCTGCCCCTTGAGCTTTTTCAGGGCCGCCACCAGCTCCGGATCGTCGCCCAGGCTCTCGTCCACCTCCACCACCGTGGTGTCCGGCGGCAGGGCCAGGGGAATTTCGCGCAGGATGGAGCCCTTGGTGAAGTGGATCAGGACCTTGCGCCCCGACTCCTTGCCCTTGGGCATGTTCATGATGGCGTTGGAAATCACCGTCAGGGTGGCGATGTCGTTGTCGTCGAAAGCGGCGTAGGTATCGTCGAGACTGCCGCGATAGAGCAGTTCGTAGCCCCAGACGGTCTTGCGCGCGCTGAAGATGGGCTGGCGCGCGAAAAAGGTATCGATGTAGATGCTTTCGTTGTTGTCCATACCGAGTGATCCTGGCTTCTACATGCCGCATCGCCCCCGCAGCGTCAATGGCCGTTTTTGCAGTGGGAACCGCTCCCTGCAGGGTGGGATTATTCTGTTGCCCGCAACCGCGGTTGCAGGTACACTCTGCAAGGCGCGAGGCATCCAACTCTCCGGGTCAACCGCCCCATCCGGGCTCCGGAACGGTTTTTTTCCGTGCATGACCGGGCCGAGGGGCAACGAAATCCGGGAAGACGCCTTGCCAAAACCGTAGCAATGCGCACCATAGTGTATTCAAAAGAGCTTACGCAAGAAAAAAATGTATGAAGCCTGACGAGAACCTCAAGGCCCCCGCCTTCCAGAAAGGCGAGTTCGACCAGTTCAAGGCCGTGCAGCGCAAGTCCGGCGTCAAGCTGGCCGAGTACCTGCGCCGTCAGGGCAAGCTGGGCGAAAAGGAGCTGATGGACTACGTCAGCGCCCAGCTGAAGATCGACCGCTATTCCGAAGATAAGTACCCCCTGAACCACGAGCTCAAGCACGGATTGCCCGAGAACATCTTCAAGGACCGCTTTCTGGTCCCCCTGCGCAAGAAGGACAACATGCTCTGGGTGGCCACGGCCGACCCCCTGAACCTGAGCCTGCTGGACGCGGTGGAGAAGCTGACCAAGTTCGATCTGGAGCCGGTCTACTGCCCCAAGGAGGAGCTCAACGAGCTGATCTTCTCCTTTTTCGGCGCAAAGGCCGACATGGGCGAGATGCTGGGCACTCTGGAGGAATTGAACGTCGAGTCCGAGCGGGACGGGGACGACGCGGCGCCGGACATCTCCATTGCCTCGCTGGAAGACGCGCCCGTGGTCAAGCTGGTGAACCAGGTCCTGGTGCAGGCCGTGAACGCCGGGGCTTCGGACATCCACATCAGCCCCAAGCGCGACAGCGTGCAGCTGCGCTACCGCATCGACGGCCAGTTGCACGAGATGCCCGCCCCCCCAAAGAGCGTGTTCATGTCCGTGATCTCGCGGCTCAAACTCTTGTCGAACATGGACATTTCCGTGACCCGCGTCCCCCAGGACGGCCGCTTTTCCTTCCACGTACAGACCAAGGAAGTGAACGTCCGCGCCTCCACCCTGCCCACCATCTACGGCGAGAACATGGTCATGCGGCTGCTCATGAAGCAGACCGGCACCCTGACCCTGTTGGATCTGGGCCTGGTGGAGGAGGAGCGCGAGAAGATCGAGGCCGCCATCAACAAGTCCTACGGCATGATCCTGGCCACGGGCCCCACGGGCAGCGGCAAGACCACCCTGCTCTACGCCATGCTGCGCGAGATCGACAAGCCCAACATCAACATCATCACCCTGGAGGACCCGGTGGAGTCGCGCATCGACTCCATCCGCCAGGTGCAGCTCAACCGCAAGGCGGGCATGACCTTTGCCAGCGGCCTGCGGGCCATCCTGCGTCAGGACCCGGACGTGCTCATGGTGGGCGAGATCCGCGACGGCGAGACCGCGCACATCGCCGTGGAGTCCGCCATGACCGGCCACCGGCTGCTCTCCACCGTGCACACCAACGACGCGCCCGGCGCCGTGACCCGCTTCATCGACATGGGCGTGGAGCCCTTCCTGGTGGTCTCCACCCTGCTGGTGGCCGTGGGGCAGCGTCTGGTGCGCCGCATCTGCGCCAACTGCAAGGAGCCCCACACCCCCCCGGCCAAGATGGTGGAACAACTCAAGCTGCACCCCAACAGCAAGATCGCCTTCATGAAAGGCAAGGGCTGCACCATCTGCGGCAACACAGGCTACAAGGGGCGTTTGGGCATCTACGAAGTGCTGGTCATCGACGAGATGGTCCAGGAGCTGATCATGAAGCGCGTGCCGTCCAAGGACATCGCCAAGGCCTGCGTCCAGGCCAAGACCTTCCGCAACATGAAGATGGACGCCATCTCCAAGGTCGCCAAGGGGCAGACCACCCTGGAAGAAGCCGCGCCCATCATCTTCATGTAGCCCCCCTCGGGACGCGGCGCCGCCGCTCCCCGTCAGTCCTTGTTCTTCCCGGTATCCACGATGTCCATGTAGGTCATCATCTGTTCCCCGCTCTCGGCGTCGGCCTTGACCTTGCGGCTGATGGGGCCGAACACGGGCAGCCAGGGCTTGACCCTGGCGAAGAGCACGCGGGTGAGGATGTAGAGCGGGATGAAGAAAAACATGATGCTCACTTCCCCGGCCAGGGGCAGGGTGAAGAGAATCCCCTTGAAGCGCCAGTCCAGCCAGGACAGGGCGAAGAACACCGGCCAGATGGACGAGGCGAACAGGGCGATGCCAGAGAAGAAGGTCTTACCGAAGGCCTCGTTGGCCTGTTTGTTGGTGGCGGTGTAGCTGGTCTTGTCCTTGGCGGCCAGGGCCTGCATGGAGAGGTTCACGTTCTCCACCATCTCGCGGCGCTGGTTCCGGAAGTGGGAGCGGTTGGCGAAATAGGCCCCGGCCATGGCCAGTTCGCCCACCATGGAGCAGAACAGAGCCACCCAAAAGAGCCCCAGAAAGAGATCGAGCCAGACCTGTCCAGTGAGGCGGAAGGCCCAGATGTACAGGGGGTCTTGCAAGGTGTCGATGAGTTCCAGGGATGCCATGGTTCCTCCGATCCGGGCACAGGGTCCGAAGAGCATGAAATGGTTGCCATTTCATGGCTCGTGGTTCTGAGAACGACCGCGCGGCACGCGTTATTTTGGTGGTTTTGTAGTTGGAGCGGAACGTTAAGTGCCTTCGGTTCCACGTCATACTGCGCGGGGGCGGGCCGCGTCAACGCCGCCCCTGAAACGCGGCAGGGCCGCGCGGCTCGCGCCGCACGGCCCTCCGGGATGCAGTTGCCGACTGATCAGTGATCTAGGGAATGACCTTGAAGCCGAAGAAGCCCTGGCAGGTGTAGTCGATGCCGGTGATGGCGGCCAGGATGATGAACAGGCGCTTCAGCCAGATGTCCGGGATGTACTTGGAGGTCTTGGGACGCACGAAGGAACCCACCACGATGCCCACCAGTTCGATACCGATGAGGTTCCAGTGCACGGGGATGCTCTTGGCGAACATGTAGGAGGCGATGGAGTTGATCATGCCGATGAACACCGCCATGGCGGAGGTACCGGCCACCAGGTACATGGGCAGACCAGCCACGGAGGTCAGGAAGGGCACCAGCAGGAAGCCGCCGCCCACGCCCAGGAAGGAGGCCAGGGCCGCGATGAAGAAACCGCCCACCACGGGGATCAGGGGGTTGAACTTGAATTCCACGCCGAAGAAGGTGAATTCGCACATGGTGGGGGTGAACTTCTGCACCTTCACGCCCATCTCGGACAAGTCCACCTTGCCGCCCTGACGCTGGGCCTTCACGCTGTCCTGGAAGGCCTTGGCAGCGGCGGCCGCGGCCTTCTTCTTGGCCATGCCGGCCGGGGTGGTTTCATAGAACAGGTAGCCGCCCAGGAAGAGCACGAAAAGACCGAAGTAGCCCTGATAGGCCTTGAAGCTGATCTTGCCCGCGGTGAGGATGGGCACCAGCCAGCTGCCGCCGATGGAGCCGATGGCCAGGGCCACGCCCAGGGGGAACACCAACCGCCCCATCTTCCAGTAGTTGAAGGTGGAGAGCGCGGCCGAGCAGCCCACCATCCACTGGTTGGACACGCGGATGGAGTCCGTGACCAGCTTGTTGAGCTTCATGTCCTTGCCCAGGCTCTTGGCGTAGTCGCCCAGGCCGAAGACGCTGATGTGCCCCACGGCGGCCATGATACCGCCAAAGGCGCCCACGGTGGAGAAGATCCAGCCCACCCAGATGGCCCAGATGAAGGCCACGATCAGGTTGACCTGGGGCGCGCCGGGGATGCCCATGTACCCCGCGGGG
>CAZNSV010000030.1:0-15630 GCA_964575775.1 uncultured Desulfovibrionaceae bacterium | reverse complement strand
CCAGCAGGAAGCAACAGCCCGTGGCAAACGCAAAATCGGGCTGGAACAGCAGCCAGCGCGGCAGTTGCAGTGTCTGGGGCGCGCCGAGCAGGACGTTCTGCAGCGTGAAGCCCAGCAGCAGATGCAGGAACCCGGCCAGGAAACAATAATAGGGGCAGCGTTCGGCCAGGGCCGCCAGGGCCAGGGAGCCACGCTCCGCCCGGTTCGGCACCGGGGGCAGCGCAGCCGAGATCCGCTGCGCCAGCCAGTCAGGGGGGATAGCAGGGGGCACCGAGGCCGCCAGGGTCGCCGTGCGCCGCAATCCGGCCAGGGTCGCGGCAGCGGCCTGGTCACGGACCAGGAGTTCCCGCAGCTCTGCGGCCTCCTCGGGTCCGAGGCTCTCCTCCCCCTCCAGGAGGGCTTGCTGTATCAGATGTTCTTCGCGTTCGTTCATGATCCGCCCCTGTCTGCCTGGTTCCGGTTGGTCAGTCCTTGTTGCCCGGTGTCCCGGGAGTTGCGAGTGCCGTCTGCAGCTGCGTCAGGGCCTGGTAGACCCGCTTCTTGGCGGCATTCTCCGTGATTTTGCAGGCCAGGGCCACCTCGCTGAAGGGCAGCTCCTGGAAGTAGCGCAGCACCAGCGCCTCGCGCAGAGGCAGGGGCAGCTGTTGCACCGCCAACAGCAGGGCCGCGCGCTCTTCCTGCCGCCCCCAGGCCTCCTCGGGCGTGGGCAGGTTCGGGTCCGGCGGGTCTGCAAAGCTCGGGTCCGCTCCCACGGGGGGCGCCGCACTCCTGCCGCGATCCGGGGCCCGCTCCCGGCGCCGCAGGTGGTCGCGCACCGCGTTGAGGCAGATGGCGTAGAGCCAGGAGGAGAAGCGCCGCCCGGCCTGGAACTCGCCCAAGGCCTTGAAGGCGCGCAGGAAACTCTCCTGCACCAGGTCTTCCGCCTCGCTGCGCCGCCCCGTGAGGCGCAGGCTGATGTTGTACAAGGGCGTGGTGTACGCCCTCACCAGAGCAGCAAATGCCGTGCGGTCCCCCTGTCGGGCCTGGTCCACAAGACCGTTCTCCTCCTCGTGGGGCAGCACCGTGTTTGCGACTCCTTTTATTGTAGTATACGAACGGGGGCCGAAAAAGTGCCAAGGTCGGGCGACCCCGAGCGCTCCTTTTTGGTGCATGCCGCAAAAAATGCTTGATTCGCAAGAGTATTTTTCTTCGCGGAGGCTCAGGGCGCGGGTATCCGCCAGCGCCCCTGCGCCATGCGCTTGATTTCCGAAGCAAAAGGCAGGATAAGCGAGGGGCGGGCGTCGCCCGTTCGGGAAACCCGCTGGAGGAACCCCACCATGAACGAATTTCTGCCCCCGGATACCGTGCGGGAGCGCGCGGCTGCCCTGCGCCGGGAGCTGCGGCATCACGACCGCCTCTACTATGAGCTCGATGCCCCGGAAGTCAGCGACGCCGAGTACGACGCCCTGTTCCGGGAGCTGCGTGGCCTGGAGGAGCGGTATCCCGAGCTGGTGACCCCGGACTCGCCCACCCAGCGGGTGGGGAGCGCCCCTCTGGAGAGCTTCACCCAGCGGCCGCACCGCCTGCGGATGTACAGTCTGGACAACGCCTTTTCCGATGCCGAGTTCCTGGCCTTCGTGCAGCGCATGGAGCGCGCCCTGGGGCGCAGTCCCGAGTCATTGGCCTTCTGGGTGGACCCCAAGATGGACGGCCTGGCCGTGGAGTGCGTCTATGAGCAGGGGGTCTTCACCGCCGCGCTCACCAGGGGCGACGGCGAGGTGGGCGAGGAGGTGAGCGCCAACCTGCGCACGGTGCGAACCTTGCCGTTGCAACTGCGCCCCTTGGAGGGGGTGGCGGCGCCTCGCCTGCTGGAGGTGCGCGGCGAGGTGGTGATGTACCGCTCGGAGTTCGAGACCCTGAACCGGCGTCAGGCCGAGGCCGGGGGCAAGGTCTTTGCCAATCCGCGCAACGCGGCCGCTGGTTCGGTGCGGCAGCTGGATTCGCGCATCACGGCCAGGCGCCCCTTGCGCTTCATGGCCTACGGTGTGGGCGATGTGGACTGGCCCGGCCGGGAATGGAGCACCCAGAGCGAGCTCATGGCCGATCTGGCGCGGTTGGGTTTCGTGATACCGCCCCAGGCGCGACGCTGCGCGACGCCCGAGGAGGTGCTGGCCTGCTTTCACGAACTGGCGGCCGGGCGACACGAGCTGCCTTTCGAGATCGACGGCCTGGTGGCCAAGCTGGACAGCCTGCCCCTGCAGCGCGAACTGGGTTTCACCGCCCGTTTTCCGCGCTGGGCCTTGGCCCTCAAGTTTCCGGCGGACCAGGCCGAGACCGAGTTGGTGAACATCGAAATCCAGGTGGGGCGCACCGGCGCCCTGACCCCGGTGGCCATCCTGCGCCCCGTACAGGTGGGCGGGGTCACGGTCTCCCGGGCCACCCTGCACAACGAGGACGAGATTCGGGCCAAGGACCTGCGCATCGGCGATACGGTGTTGGTGCAGCGCGCCGGGGAGGTGATCCCGGAGGTGGTGCGCATGCTGCCGGAGCGGCGTCCGGTCGAGGTGGAGGAGCAGGGGCCTTACAAGTTCCGTGACGATTGCCCCGTCTGCCATGCCGAGGCGCCGCGCCTGCCCGGCGAGGCCGTGCGGCGCTGCCAGAACCTGAGCTGCCCGGCGGTGCGGCGCCAGAGCCTGGCGCATTTCGTGTCCAAGGCCGGGCTGGATGTGGACGGGCTGGGTCGCACCTGGGTGGAAAAGCTGGTGGACGCTGGGCTGGTGAACAGTCCTGCCGAACTCTTCACCCTGAGCGAGGCGCAACTGCTCGACTTCGAACGCATGGGCCCGAAGCTGGCGGCCAACATGATCCAGGGCTTGCGCACCGCCCGGGAGCGGGCCACCCTTCCCAAGCTCATCGGCGCTCTGGGCATCCGCCACGTGGGGGAGCAGACCGCACGCTCCCTGGCCGCGCGGTTCGAGACCCTGGACGCCCTGGCCGGGGCGGACCGCGAGAGCCTGCAATCCGTGCCGGACGTGGGCCCCGAGGTGGCGGACTCCCTGCTGGCCTTTTTCCACGACCCGCGCAACAAAGAGCTCATGCAGCGCTTCAAGGAATTGGGGCTCTGGCCGGTACACACCCCTGCCGCCCCTGCGGAGCCAGGCGCCCCCTTGGCCGGTCGGCGGGTGCTGGTTACCGGCACCGTGCCGGGGCTGAGCCGCGAGGGGGTCAAGGAGCTGCTGGAGCGTCACGGCGCCGAGGTGCCGGGCGCTGTGTCCAAGAAACTGGACTTTCTGGTTCTGGGGGAGAACCCCGGCGCGAGCAAGGTGGACAAGGCCCGCGGCCTGGGCCTGCCCCTGCTGTCCTGGGAACTGTTCCAGGAATTGCTGGCCCGGGGGGAGGCCTCGGCCTTCGCAAACTTGAACCGATAGATTAGAGCATGTTAACTTTATTGAGTTTAGATGTTCTTATGCAGTTCCCTGAAACAATGGGACATGGTTGCAGGGCAGAGCCTTGTTTCAAGACGAAACTGCATCAATGGAAACGCAAACCAAGCCCGAGGCCCTGCCTCGGGAGGATAACCTTCAAGCCGTGGAGGAGAGCATGAGTATTCCCGTAGTCATCACCGGCGCCATGGGCCGCATGGGCACCATGATCGCCGGAATGGTCGCCCAGGATGCGGAGTTGACCCTGGCCGGGGTGGTGGAGCGCCCCACCTGTGCGCAGGGGCTGTCCACCTTTGTCCGTACCCAGGGCACGAGCCTGGACGAGGTGCTGCCCCAGACGCCCGGGGCCGTGATCATCGACTTCACCGCGCCCGAGGCCACCGTGGCCGCGGCCCAGGCCGCCGCCCGGCACGGCAACCCCATGGTGGCCGGTACCACGGGCCTGATCCCCGAGCAACTGGCGGTCTTGGCGGAAGCCGCGACCAAGGTGCCCCTGCTCTGGTCGCCCAACATGAGCGTGGGCGTGAACGTGCTGCTGCAGGTGCTGCCGCAGCTGGTGCGCAAGCTGGGCGAGGCCTACGACATGGACATCGTCGAGCTGCACCACAACAAGAAGAAGGACGCGCCCAGCGGCACGGCCCTCAAGCTGGCCCAGTGCCTGGCCGAGGCCCGGGACTGGGACTTCGACGAGGTCAAGTGCTGCTGCCGCGAGGGTATCATCGGCGAGCGCCCCAAAAAGGAAATCGGCGTGCAGACCGTGCGCGGGGGCGATATCGTGGGCGTCCACACCATGTACTTCATGGGGCCCGGCGAGCGCATCGAGATCACCCACCAGGCCCACTCCCGCGAGAACTTCGCCCGGGGCGCCCTGCGCGCCGTCAAGTGGCTGGTGGGGCAGCAGCCCGGCAAGCTCTACAGCATCGCGGACATCCTGGCCGAGGCTTAGAGCATGTTAACTTTGGAAAAGTTGTAATGCTCTTATGCAGTGCCCTGAAGCAATGGAATATTGTTTCAGGGCAGAGTCTTGTTTCAAGGCGAAACTGCACGAGGCTTCAAGCGCTGGTTGAAAGGTAACGACCGGAGGCGGCATGCTGCTCTTTTTCTGCAAGGGCTTGCTCATGGGGTTGGTCATCGCCTTGCCCTTCGGCCCGGTGGGCGTGCTCTGCCTGCAACGCGCCGTGTCCAGCGGCGTCCTGGTGGGGCTGCTGAGCGGCGCGGGCGCCGCAACGGCAGATGCCCTTTACGGCGGCGTGGCCGCCTTCGGTCTGACTTTTCTTTCCTCTTTTCTCACCAGCCACCACGAAGCCTTGCAGGTGGTGGGGGGCTTGTTCCTGTTATTCATGGGGGCGCGCTTGTACCGGCGCCCCTTGCGGGAAGAGGCACCGGGCCCGGGCGGCGGCTATCATCGTCTGGCCGGGTCCTTTGCTTCAATCTTCATCCTCTCCTTGACCAATCCCATGACCGTGGCGGCCTTCCTGGCCATCTTCGCGGGTCTGGGGCTGGGGGCCGCGGGCACGGGCTCGCAGCATGCCCTGGCCGTGGTCTCCGGCGTGTTCTGCGGCTCCATGTGCTGGTGGGTGGCCATTGCCTTTGGGGGGCAGCGCCTGCGGGACAGACTCCTGCACCGCCTGGGGACGATCCAGAAGGGCAGCGGCGTGCTGGTGCTGCTCTTCGGGTGCTGGGCTTTTGTGGAAGCCTTTCTTTAGAGCATCGAGCCTGTTGCAATGGTACGATACTTAACCCTTGATGCAGACCAGGGGTTCCAGGGCAGCCACCTTGCGGGCCAGCCCTACACTCTGGGCCACCTCCACCACCAGGTCCACGTCCTTGTAGGCCCCTGGCGCCTCCTCGGCCACGCCGCGAAAGTCCTGGGCCCGGATGTGGATGCCGCGTTCCAGCAGGTCCGTGAGCACGTCGCGCCCCCGAAATTCCTTCTTGGCCTGCCCCCGGCTCATGCGGCGCCCCGCCCCGTGGTTGGCGGAGGAAAAGGCGAGGTGTTCGTTGCCCGCCATGCCGGCCAGGACGTAGGAGCGGCTGCCCATGCTCCCGCCGATGAGCACGGGCTGCCCCGCTTTACGGTAAGGGGCGGGGATGTCCGGATGCCCGGGCGGAAGGGCCCTGGTGGCGCCCTTGCGGTGCACGAAAAGGGTGCGCTCCCGGCCGTCGACGGTGTGACGCTCCTCCTTGCAGGTGTTGTGTGAGACGTCGTAGAAGAGGCGGAGCCGGGCGCCGGGAAAGCGCTCGGCAAAGACCTGCCGGACCAGGTGGCTGAGGACCTGGCGGTTGGCCAGGGCGCAGTTGATGCCCGCGCGCATGGCGCCCAGGTACTCCTGCCCCAGCGTGGAAGCCAAGGGGGCGCAGGCCAACTCCCGGTCGGGCAGGACCAAGCCGTGCTTGGGCGCCTCCTTGAGCATGCGCTGCAGGTAGTCCGTGCCGATCTGGTGCCCCAGCCCCCGCGAACCGCAGTGGATGCTGCAGAGCACGTCCCCCAGGCTCAGTCCGAAGGCCGTGGCCGCGTCCCGGTCATAGAGTGCAACCACTTCTTGAAGTTCCAGGTAGTGGTTGCCTGAGCCCAGGGTCCCTACCTCGCCTTCCTGGCGTTTCTTGGCCTGGTCCGAGACCATGTCCGGATCCGCGCCGCGCATGCACCCGCCTTCCTCGCAGAATTCCAGGTCCGAGGCCTCGCCGAACCCCTGGCGTACGGCCCATCGGGCGCCGCCTCGAAGCATGGCGTCCATGTCCCGCCCCTTGACCCGCAGACCGCCTTCCACGCCGAGTCCCGCCGGGATGCGGCTGAAGAGGGCATCGGCCAGCTGCTGCTGTTGCGCGCGTACTTCGTCGCCGGACAGGCCGGTGTGCAGACTGCGCACCCCGCAGGCGATGTCGAAGCCCACGCCGCCCGCGGAGACCACGCCGCCTGCCTTGGGATCGAAGGCCGCCACGCCGCCGATGGGGAAGCCGTAACCGGAGTGGGCGTCGGGCATGGCAAAGGCTGCCTGGACGATGCCGGGCAGGGTGGCCACGTTGGCCAGCTGCTGGAAGACCTGGGTCTCCATGCCCTTGATGAGGGCGGCATCGGCGTAGATGCGGCCGGGAACCCGCATGTTTCCTTGTCTGGTAAGCTCCCATTGCATGGCTTGCAGCAACTGGGGGGCAAGGGCGGCTTTCTGGGCTGATTTCTTGGCTGACATGCGCCACTCCTTGTTTCGTTAATTGTGCGGCTGGAGCAGTTACTGTTGTTCTTCAACAGCAACTTCAAATATATTAAATTGAGAAATTGTCTATAAAAAGTTTAGGATTGTGCAATTGTAGGGGTATCCCTTGCAAATTGGCGACACTATGCTACACTATGCACGCTCTACCGTCCCAGTTGTGCAGTGGTGAGGTCTGCCGACTCAATTGTTCTTGTCGCAACTTTGATGCAATCTTGCAAGTCGGGGTGGCAACAGCCCCTCGGCAAGGTCTTCCGGAGGAATGCCATGTCACAGCAGCATCGTGGAGCCATGTCCGTCCCGTGCAGGATGATGGAGCATCCGGCCTTGCACCCGGTCCTGGTGTTGCTGCTCCTCGTTTGCGCGCTCCTGGCCGGGGGCTGCAGCGGCCGGACCATGGCCGCTCTGGGCGAGGCGCCCGTGGGCTTGTCCACCCCGGCCCCAGTTGCCGCTGCGGTCCAGAACTCTCCCGAGCCTGTGCACAATCCCGAGGCCTTCGCCATTGTGCGGGAATCCAGGCGCGTGGAAGCGGGAGTGTTGCCCGCCGTGACGCCCCCCGAGGCCAAGGTGGCGGAGGCTTCGTCTCCTCACACTGCCGCATCGGCTTCCCCTGTTGCCCGGGATCAGGTCTTCACCCTGCATTTTTCCACTGGCCGCTCCCTGTTGGCAGACGAACTGCATGCCGAAGTGGCGGCCATTGCCCGCCTGCTGCAAGCCCAGCCCGAGGCCCGGGCCGTGATCGAGGGGCATTCGGACGCCCGAGGCGATGCCGAGAACAACAAGCTCTTGTCCTATCAGCGGGCCTTGGCGGTGCAGATCGCCTTGTTGAGCCGCCATGGCATCGCGGCGGACCGGATGGAAGTTAAAGGATTGGGTCAGGATTTTCCGGTGGCCGACAACGCCACCGTCGAAGGGCGCGGCAGGAACCGTCGGGTTTGCGTGCGTCTGGAACTCCCGGAAACCCCGGGTGTGCAGACCGCGGAACTGGTCCGGCTGCAGACCCAATCGCCCGTGCAAGGCGCTTCAACTGCTGCAGCGACGGGGGTGCAGGCCCCAGCGTTGCAGGCCGGTGAAGGGCCGCTGGCCCTGGTCTTCGGTGCTCCCTCGGGGGGGCGCTTGCAGGCCAAGAGCAGAGGCACAGCACTGGCCGCTGGGGTGCCAGGAGCGACGGTCAGCTATGCGCCCCTGCACCAGGCCGCGCCGCGCTCACGGACGCCACAGCAGTTTCGCATCGAGATCAGCGTGAGCAAGTGCACGCTCTGGCTGTACGAGATCATGTCCGACGGCAGCAAGCGGCTGGTGCGCCCCTATCAGGTGGCCACGGCCAAGCGCGGCACAGCCTGGCCTCGAGGGATGGGGCAGGTGGTGGGGGTGGATTTCGATCCCTGGTGGTATCCGCCCGAGACCGCACTGCGCAACGCCCGCCAGTTGGGAAAGCGTCTGGTGCCCGTGCCGCCCGGGGCCAGTGACAACCCCATGGGGGCCTTCAAGATCATCCTCTCCCACCAGAACGATGGTGGCGCCTACCGCATCCACGGCACCAACCAGCCCTGGCAGATCGGCAAACGCGTCTCCCTGGGCTGCATCCGCATGCACAACGACGAGGGTGTGGAACTGGCCCGCATGCTCCCCGTGGGCACGGAAGTGGATATTCAGTACTGATCGGGGTGGGGATCAGGCGTCGTTATCCGCCGGTTCCGCGGCCGGGTCCAGGAGCTTGAGCTTGCGCCAGAGCGAGGAGCGGCTGATGCCCAGGATCTCCGCCGCGGCGTTGCGATTGCCCCCGGTCGCATCCATGACCTTGCGGATGTAACTATCTTCCAATTCCGCCAAAGTGGGCAGGCTCTCACCCTCCGGCAGGCGCACCGCAGTGGTGGCCTTTGGGGGGGGCGATTGCAGTTGCAACTCCTGCAGATGCTCCGGCTGGATCACCCCTTCCGGACAGAGCAGCGCGGCCTGTTCCAGAATGCTTTGCAACTGCGGGATGTTGCCCGGGAAGGAACAATCCTGGAGCAGGGCCAGGGCCTCCGGGGAAAGCCCCCGGATATCCCGGCCCAGATCCGCGGCCACCTTGCGCAGGCAGTGATGCGCCAGCAGGGGCAGGTCTTCCTTGCGCTCCCGCAGTGGGGGCAATTCCAGCACATATTCCGAAAGCCTGGCCGCCAGGGCCTCGTCAAAGCGCCCCTGAGCGGTCAAGGCAGCCAGCCCATGGGTGGTGGAGGCTACCAGGCGTGGCCGGTTGAGGGGTAGGCCGCCTTCTTCCTGCAGGGTTCTGAGCAGCCGTTCCTGGATGGGGCGGGGCAGGTGATCCACGGCTTCAAGGAAAAGAATGCCCCCGTGGGGGGACTGGAGCAGACCCGCCCGATGTTCCTGCGGGTTGCCGAAGAGAGTGCTTGCGACGAGTTCAGAGCTGAAGGACTGGCAATCCAGGGAGCGGAAGGGCCCGGCAGGACCGGGGGCCAGGCGGTGCAGGGTCCGGGCCGCCAGGGCCTTGCCGGTGCCTGGCTCCCCGCAGATGAGCACGCTGCAGCTCAGTGCGGCCAGCTTTGGCAGCAGCCGCACGATGGGGCGCATGGCCGGTGAGCGCCCCACCAGCTTGTCGGGCAGGGGACCTTGCTGTGGTGCGTTGCCATCGCGCGAAGGCGCCGTGGGATGGGTGGCCTGGTAGTCGGGGTGGAGAAAGTTGTTGTTGCGCTGCAACTGTTCCAGGAACTTCCAGAACCGGGCGATGTCGAGCTTGTCGAAGTAGTCGCCGTGCAGGGCTTCCACGGCCTGGCGCACCTTGTCGTCGCCATGGCCGGTGAGGAGCACGGTGCGGGTGCTGGGCGAGAGCTCGCGCAGGCGGGTGATGGTCATGAGCCCGCCCATGCCCGGCATGATGTGGTCCACGATGGCCAGATCGAAGTGCTGGGACCGGGCCAGTTCCAGGGCGGTGGGGCCGTCCGGGGCCGTGACCGCCTCCAGCCCCCGCAGGCGGATGCGCTCGGCCAGGGTCTGCAGGAAGACGTCGTCGTCGTCCACGAGAAGTACGGTGGGCTTGAGCATGGGTCTCCGGTCCGGCCGTTGTTGGCGGCAGGCCGTCGGCAGGTGGGAAACCCGCGGACGGCCTGCGGTCATGGATCAGGAAGAGGTGCGGCGGTCAGCATCCCTTGTCGGGCTTGTCTTTCGCCGCAGCCTCGGAATGTTCGTCCTCGCCGTTGAGCCCATGCTCGATCTCGTAGGCCTTGTCCAGGTCGCCGTGGGTGGCCACACCGGCCGCGGCCATGGAGGTTTCGATTCGCTGGGCCAAGGACTTGATGTGATCCCAGAAGGATTTCATCTCGCCCTTTTCGAAGTAGCCGGAATCCAGGGAGGCGGAGGCCTCCTTGATCTTTTCGTTGCCGTAGCCCGTGAGCAGCACGGTGTGCAGATCGGGCTGGATTTCCTTAAGTTCCTTGATGGTTTCCAGTCCGTCCTTGCCGGGCATCTTCAGGTCCACCACGGCGGCGCAGACCTGCTCCTTTTTCAGGATGGCCAGGGCCTCTTCACAGTTGTGGGCCAGCAGGGGCTCGAAACCCTTGAGCCGGATGCGTTCGGATATGGAATCCAGAAACTCGACCTCGTCGTCAACGAGCAGGATTTTCTTTTTCTTGACCATGGGATTCTCCCGGGTGCGGCTGAGGTTGGAGCGGCGGTTCCCTCCGGATCCGAACCACTCGAGTACACTACCCAATCAGCATGCGGTTCCGCAAGCCATCAGAGCCTGAGGAGACCGTGAAAGCTTGCCTAGTGGCCCCCGGCACCGAAGATGCCCGAGGCTGCCAGAACGAGCACCACCACTTCGGCCACACAGAAACTCGTGTAGAGCCAGTCCTTGCGGCGGATGTAACCGGGCAACAGCAGCAGGTAGCAGACCACGGTGAGTCCGGCCAGGAGTACCATGCCGATGTAGTTGAGGTAGTCGCCCTTGAGGATCAATGCCAGCCAGCCCCAACCGTGGGGGGCGTTGGTGACCTTGGAAAAGTTGCCCACGCCGTTGCTCCAGTTGCTGGTCACCACGTCGATGGTGGCGTGGGGCTCGAGCAAGCCGGTGAGGTAGAGGGTGTAGGAGATGACGGAGAGCAGGATGCCCAGCATGGCGCCCCAGAAGAGGACGTTGGCGTAGGTGATCTGCTCGGGCATGGGGCGGGTCTTGGCCAGATCGGCCTGGGTCGGGGTCATGTTGTGGCTCCTTTTAGCCCAAGAGTCCGATGCCCAGGCCCTTGTCCAGGGCCTTGAGTCCGGCGAAGAACAGCACGCCGATGACCAGGTAACGGATGAACTTGGGTTTGGCTTTGGACAAGAGTTTCACCCCCATCAAAGAGCCCAGCATCAGCCCGATGATGGAGGGGATGGCCATGAGGGGGATGACGCAGCCCTGATTGAGGTATATCCAGGCAGCAGAGGTGTCCGTGATGGAGAGCAGGAACTTGCTGGTGGACACGGAAATCTTCAGGGGCACGCCCATGAGCAGGTTGAGCACCGGGACGTTGGCCCAGCCCGCGCCCAGGCCGAACATGCCGGCCATGAGCCCGATGAAGATGAAGAGGATCAGGCCCAGCAGGGTGCGGTGGGTCTTCCACTCGATAATCTCCTTGGACCCCTCGTCGTAGAAGGCGCCCTGCAGCCCCAGGGCCAGGCCCACGGCATCCTGCCTGGTGACCACGGGCACCGCGGAGTTCTTGGAAAAGATGAGCAGGATGGCGATGGCCATGATGGTACCGCCCAGACAGGCCTGCACGATATTGGGGTTGAGGTTGGAGAGATAAAGTCCGAGCACCGCCCCCGCGATGGAACAGCTCGATGCGATGAGCGCCACGGGGAGCGCCAGCCGCAGACTGGCCAGGTTGCGTCGCAAGAGACCCGGCCCGGCTGCCAGGGCTCCGGCCAGGGCGACCATGAGCCCGGCGCCACGGACGAAGTCGATGTGAAAGGGGAAGAAGCCGCCCACCAGGGGCACGTAGAGCACGGCGCCCCCCACTCCTGCCAAGACCGCGATGACACCGAGGACGAAGCAGAAGAAGAAGAGGATGATGGGCCAGAACCACCAGGGTTTGCCGTCCGCGGCCGGAGAGGCCAGCCCTTCGGCTGCCAAGGCTCCCAGGGGCGAAGTCAGGAGCGCAGCAGCCGCGAGAAACGGAACATGCCTGAGCCGAGTGAGGAGGGGTGAGGGTTTCATGTTTTTTGCCCTTTTTTTGTGCTGCGGTGAATTTTCATATTGAAACGTTGAGGCGTTTCTAGTATGTCTCACTTTAGAATGTCAAGCGCGGAGGGCAAAAAATTGAAACACAATTTCCGGGTGCTCCTGGTGGACGACGAACGGGAATTCATCGAGTCCCTGGCAGAACGTCTTTCTTTACGAGGTTTTGATGTCGATGTTGCCCGGAACGGCAAGGAAAGTCTGTTGATGTTGCAAAATAGAACATATGACGCCATGGTCTTGGATCTCTTCATGCCGGAGTTGGACGGGATCCAGGTTCTGCGGGCTTTGCAGGATTTCCCTTCCTTTCCCCCCGTGGCCGTGGTCACGGGGCACGGTTCGGCCAGCGACCGGGAGACCTGTCTGGAGTTGGGAGCCAAGGAATACATGAACAAGCCGGTGGAGATCGGCAGGCTGGTGGACGCGCTGCACAGGATCATGGGCGTTGGAACTGCCGGCGGCGGCAAGGTCTTCGGACAGGGCGCGGGAGGCGAGGAGCATGTGGGGCAGTAGGGTACGACGTTCACTTGGGGGGCGCTTGCGGTCGCTCCTGCCCCCGTTCTTGTTCTTCGACCCCCAATCCGGGGTTTTCCAGCCCTTGTTCAATTACACGCGGATCTGGCTGCTCAACAATTTGTTGTTGGTGTTGGTTTCACTGCTCCCGCTGTTGGTCATCAGCGGTGCCAACTATCAGATCAGCCGCAAGGCGGTGCTGTCCGAGCAAAAGCAGCAACTGGTGCGTCTGGTTTCCAATGCCCAATACACGATGAACCACTTCGTGGAAGAGCGTGTATCGGCCCTGCGTTTTCTCGCCGAGGGGGAGAACTGCGAATACCTGTGCGATTACAAGAACCTGAGTCGGACACTGGACAACCTCAAGCTGGGGTTCGGCGGAGTGTTGGACCTGGGGGTCATCGACGAGACCGGGCTGCAGGTGGCCTATTCCGGCCCCTACCGGTTGTTGGGGAAGAAATACGCGGATCAGCAGTGGTTTCAGGAAACCATGCGGCTGGGTTCGTACGTGAGTGAGGTCTTCCTGGGTTTTCGGGGCGTGCCCCATACCATCGTGGCGGTGCGCTCCAGCCGCACCGACGGCGAGGCCTTCGCGATCCGGGCCACACTCGAGATACAACGCCTGGTGCGGATCATGAATCCCCTGCGTGAGAACTTCAAGAATTCCGATGCGCTGCTCATCAACCTCGATGGTCGCCTGCAGGTGCCCTCCCAGCAGTACGGCGGGGACAACGACCTGGTGCAACTGCCCGTGCCCCCACATTCCACGGATACGGAAGTGGTCACCGTGACGGACAAGACCGGTCGCCAACTGCTGATGGCGTATGCGTATATCGCGCACACGCCGTTCATTCTGGCACTGGTCACGCCCGAGGAGGATATCCTGCAGGACTGGGCAGAGACCCGCAGCATGTTCCTGTGGTTTTTCGGGTTTTTCTTCGGCGGCATGGCCCTGGTGAACCTGGCCAGCGCCACCTACGTCACGCAGCGGATATTCGAGACCGACCAGAAGCGGCTGGACACCCTGCACGCGGCGGAACGCTCCAATCGGCTGGCTTCCATCGGCAGCCTGGCCGCCGGGGTGGCCCACGAGATCAACAACCCGCTGGCCATCATCAACGAGAAGGCCGGGCTCATCAAGGACCTCTTCGAGTTGCAGGAGCGCTATGCCAAGGATGAGCGACTCATGACGCTTCTGGATTCCATTCTGGCCACGGTACAGCGCACGGCCAGGATCACCAGGCAGCTCCTGGATTTCGCCCGCAACAGCGAGGTGGAGATGCGTTCGGTGAGTTTTTCCGAGGTCATCGGGGAGATCATGAACTTCTTCGACAAGGAGTCGGCCTACAAGGGTATTGCCGTGACCCTGGACATCCCCCAAGACCTGCCCAACATCACCACGGACCGGGGCAAGATCCAGCAGATCTTCATCAATCTGATCACCAACGCCTTCCAGGCCATGACCAGCGGGGGGGCACTGCTCATTGCGGCCCGGTCGGACGCAGAGGGGAATCTGGTAGTAACGGTGCAGGATACCGGCTGCGGCATCAGCGAGAAGCATCTCAAGGGGATTTTCGACCCGTTTTTCACCACCAAGAAAACCCAGGGCGGCACCGGATTGGGGCTGTCCATCGTCTACGGGCTCGTCCGCAGCCTGGACGGCGAGATCACGGTGCAGAGTGAGGTCGGCGTGGGCACAACCTTTACTGTTACCTTGCCTTTAGAACCGGAGACGCAAGACAATGCATGTCCTACTTGTTGACGACGAAAAGGAACTGGCTTCCACCTTGGCCGAACGCCTGTCCATGCGGGGCTTCCAGACCAGTTGGGTCTCCACGGCCGAGGAGGCCTTGGCCATTGTCGCTCCGAACCGTTTCGACGTGGCGGTGCTCGACGTGAAAATGCCGGGCATGGGCGGCATCGAGCTGCTGAAGAAAATGGAAGCCTTGGCGCCGGGACTGCGGTTCGTGCTCATGACCGGCCACGGCTCCATGAACGATTACCTGGCCGGGCAATCCGCGGGAGTGCCCTATCTGGCCAAGCCCCTGAACATCCAGGAGCTGATCACAATTCTCAACAGGCTGGCCCCTGCAGAGGGCAGCCGGGGGGCGGATCATGCATGACACGACCATGCAGCAACTCCATGACCATCTGACGTTTTTCGGCAAGGTCAACGCCTCCATCTCCCACGAACTGAAGAACGTTCTGGCCACGGTCTCCGAGACCGCCGGGCTCATGACCGATTTCGTGGAACTCGCCCAGGAAGGGGGCCCCCTCAATCTCACGCGCTTCGGGGCCCTGTGCGAGCGCATCGTGGGGCAGGTGGGGCGCGGCAACGCCATCATCCGCAACATGAACCGCTTCGCCCACAGTGTGGACGAAGCCGTGGCTCCGGTGGACCTGGCCGAACTCACCCAGCTCATGGTGCTGCTCTTCGAGCGCTTCGCCATGCTGCGTGGGGCCGCGCTGCAGGTCGGGGAGCTCAAACCCGTCACCCTGAGCACTGCGGCCTTTTTCGTGCAGCATCTCGTCTTCCGCTGCCTGATCCTGGCCCTGACAGCCGTGGAGAGCGGGGATCAGCTGCGGCTGGGAGTGGAACCGACGGGGGAGGGCCAGGCCCTCTTCACCCTGGCCCCGGTTCGGATGGAGCCCGCGTTGCTGGAGCAGTTGCCAAGGGAGCTCTGCGCCCTGCTGGCTGCGGAATGCAGTGTGGATCCCGCCGCCGGATGCCTCCAGTTGCGTCTGGGCTCCCTGGAACAGCCACGCGCCTGAGCATGGGGCGCGGGTCGTTCGGTGTCACTGTGCAGTGTTCCAGTACGCACGCAACATGCGTTGTCGTCGTAGTCCTTCAGCCGTCGAGTGTAGCATGATGGAAAGCAATGATCCTGTCCTGGAGACCCTGTCCGTGTTGGTGGTGGATGACGAACGCGAGTTCGCGGACACCCTGGGGGAGCGCCTGGCAACCAAAGGCCTGGCGGTGCGGGTGGCCTACTCGGCGGCCCAGGCCCTGGAGCTGGCGACGCTCCAGGCCCCGGACGTGGTCCTGTTGGATGTCCAGATGCCCGGGCAGAGCGGGTTGGACAGCATCGAGCCCCTGCTGGCCGTGGCACCGTTCACCCAGATCATCCTGCTCACGGCCAGCCACGAACTCTCCACGGCCGTGCTGGGCATGCAGCGGGGCGCCTGCGACTATCTGACCAAACCGGCCTCGCTCCCCCAGCTCCTGGAGGCCCTGAAGACGGCCCCAGCAGGCGCGATCGCGGCC
>CAZNSV010000029.1:0-15686 GCA_964575775.1 uncultured Desulfovibrionaceae bacterium | reverse complement strand
ATTTTTTACCCAATTGTTTACATAATTCACCGACTATAACAATAAAGCATCATCACAGAATACAATGAAATGTGAGTACGAGACGCAGAACCGTCGCTCTGCGGTCGCCACCCGTACGGGCGCAAAGACCGCTCCCAACATCTGCCGTATGGACAAGGTTTCCCCCACGCGCGGCCGTTCTCTTCAGCTTTTGTAGAAATCCTAGAGTTTTTATAAAAAATCGCCTCACCCCCCTTGACTTTGCGTCATTTCTTTGACAGAGGGCGGACATCCAACCACCGCGCAACAGGGCGGAGCACCCCATGCAGTTGAACACCGGCTCCATCATCGGCGAGAGCAAGGCGCTCAAGGACGTCTTCCGGGTCCTGGCCAAGGTCGCGCCGACGGACAGCACCGTGCTCGTCACCGGCGAGTCCGGCACGGGCAAGGAGCTCCTGGTGCGCGCCCTGCACGCCAACAGCCAGCGCCGCAACAACCCCTTCATCCCCATCAACTGCGGCGCCATCCCCAAGGAGCTGCTGGAGTCCGAGTTCTTCGGCCACGAGAAGGGCGCCTTTACCCACGCCATCCGCTCCCGGGCGGGGCGCTTCGAGCTGGCCGACGGCGGCACCGTGTTCCTGGACGAAATCGGCGAGATGGAGCTCAGCCTGCAGGTGAAGATCCTGCGCGTGATCCAGGAGAAGGAGTTCGAGCGCGTGGGCGGCCAGTCCCCCAAGAAGGTGGACGTGCGCATCGTGGCCGCCACCAACCGCGACCTGGAAGCCGAAGTGGCTGGGGGGCGCTTTCGCGAGGACCTCTTCTACCGCCTCAACGTCATCCCCATCCACCTGCCCCCGCTGCGCGAACGCGGAGAGGACGTGCGGCTGCTGGCCCAGCATTTTCTCAAGCGCCTGGGCAAGAACGCCCGCGAGGTCACCCTGAGCCCCGAGGCCCTGCGCCTGCTCACCAGCTACTCCTGGCCCGGAAACGTGCGCGAGCTGGAAAATTTCATGGAGCGCATGTGCATCCTCTGCGAGGGCGACTGCATCCTGCCCGAGGACCTGCCCCAGAAGATACTCAAGGAGGCCGGTCAGTTGCCGCCGCCGGAGCTGGCGCAGCAGGTGCTGCAGCAGGGCTTTGTCTGGCCCACCATCGAGGAGCTGAAGCGCCAGGGCATGGGCCTCAAGGACTTTCTGGACCAGATCGAGGAGCGGCTGCTGCGCGAGGCCCTGGGCCTGGCCGACGGGGTGAAGAACCAGGCCGCCGAGATCCTGGGCATCAAGCGCACCACGCTCATCGAAAAGCTCAAGAAAAAGAACCTGGAATGAGGCCCCGGCGGCTTGGGAGCCGCCCTTGTCCGCACGGCTCGGGTTGCACGCATCTTGCTAGGAACACAGGATCATGACTTGGCACGCCCTTTCTCGTCGCACCAGGCTGCTGCTGACGATCCTGGCCGCGGGGCTCCTGGCCCTGCCCGGGGTGCGCGATGCCGCGGCCCTCTCCCACTATTGGGGGCGTCATCCGGACAAGGAACGCCTGGTCATCGTTTTTCCCAAGGATATCCCGGCCTACAGCATCACCCGCAGCGGCGAGCGGGAGCTGTTCGTGGAGCTGCCCCACGGTT
Organism: uncultured Desulfovibrionaceae bacterium; assembly: GCA_964575775.1. GTDB lineage: Bacteria > Desulfobacterota > Desulfovibrionia > Desulfovibrionales > Desulfovibrionaceae > CAZFCK01. The sequence continues at coordinate 14,083 of CAZNSV010000029.1, read as the reverse complement.
ATTGGCAGCAGGACAGCAAGCCCGAGTCCGGCAACTTCGCCCACGCCAAGCTGCTGGGCGACGTGCGCGCCATCCCCGAGGGGCTCACGGTGCGCATCAAGACCAAGGACTTCCGCTACCTGCAGTTCCCCCTGCGCGACCGGGGCAAACTGGTCATCGACGTGTTCCCCGCGGATGAACCCGCCCAGCCCGCGCAGCCCGCCCAGCCCGCACCGGCTGCAGAGCCCCCGGCGCAAGCGGTCCAGGCCCCGGCAGCGCCCCCCCAGGCCCCGACGCCCGCGCAGGCCCCGACGCCCGCGCAGGCCCCAGAGCCCGCGCCCCCGGCTCAGGTTACCCAGCCCGTGACGCAGCCCACGCCACAGCCTTCCGAGGCCGCGGCCCCGCCGCTGCAGGAGCGCGACACCCCCGACGCCCCCCAGGCACCGGAACCTGGCGCCACGGTCAGCCTCGAAGACCTGCAGGGACAGTTCGAAGCCCTGCGCGGGGGCGGTGCACAGCCCGAGACCAGCGCCCCTGCTGCGGAGCAGGGTCCTGCCCCTCAAGCGGAGCAAGCCGGGCAGCCGGAGCAGGCCGGACCCGGAGAGCCGGAGCAGGCGGGGTTGGTGGGTGTGCGCCCCCCCCCGACGTCCATGCGGCCTGCCGGACCCGCCACGCCCCAGCATGGGCAGAAGCATTTCTTCGCGGTGCCCTATTCCTATCGGGCGCGCATCAAGCAGCAGGGGCCCGAGGTGCTGGACAGCACGCCGGACGCGGATTCCGGCCGGACCAAGGAGCAGCGCGGCGGCCCCACCAGCCTGCTGCGTTTCTGGCCCTTTGGTGTCACCGAGGCCCATGCCGCGCCGGAAAGCCACTCCGTGCGCCAGCGCATCGGCGAGGCCCCCACCCTGACCAGTCCGGTCTCCGTGCAGCCGGAAAGCGGCGATCCAACCGCAGGGGCGGAGTCCCCCGAGCCGCCGGTGGAAGAGAGTGCGGCCCAGACCGCACAGCCCGCGTCTGCCCCACAGCCCGAACCCACGCCGGAACCGGCTGCGCAGCCTGCGGTGGAGGTCCGGATGCCACTGACACCGCCGCCCCCTGCAGTGACTCCTGAGCCTGCGGTCCAAGCGGCCCCGGAGCCCCCTGCCGAGGCGGCTCAAGAGTCCGCGCCCGAACCGGCCGCCGAGGTGGCACCCGACCCCGCTCCTGAGGCTGCGAGCGAGGCCGCTGCCGAGGCCGGGTCTCAGGAAGCCCTGCCGCCACCATCCGAGGCAGGGGCGGACAGCGCCCCCCCAGCTCCCGAGGATGGCGCCTTTACCCTGCGGGCGCGCATGGCCCCCCCAGGGCAGACGCTGCCGCAGCCGGTGGCGGTTCTGCCGCCGCAGCGCCCGGATGCTCAGGCCGTGCCGCCTCCTGGTGATGCGGCCCCCGATGACGACGCAAGCGCTCCTGCCCCTGACGCCGCAGCCCTGCCCGCTACGCCTCCCCCGGATTCCGATCAAACGCCCCAGCCCGAACTCCCTGAACGCAGCGTGCAGGAGCTGGTGCAGCCGGAAGCGCCCGACCAGGTGGAGCAGGCCACACTGCCCATGCCCGAGGCTCTACCCACTGCCGAAGTGCCTGTGGACGAGGCATCTGCGGACGAAGCGCCCACTGCCGAAGTGCCCACTGCCGAGGCGCCCACTGCCGAGGCAGCAACGGAAGCGGCGGCCACCGAAACGCCCCCAACGCCCTCAACGCCAGCGGAGGCCCAGGCCCCCGTGGCCGCGCCCGGGGCTCCCGGCCAGCCCGTGGACCCCAACGACCCCAACGCGCCGCCCAAGTTCGACGAAGTGCTCATGACGGCCAAGGCAAGCCTGGCCAACGAGGACTACGACCAGGCCGTGCAAATGCTCCAGGGGCTGCGCGAGCACGCGCTCCTGCCCCGGGAGCTCAGGGGCGAGGTGCTCTACACCTATGCCGACGCCCTGTCCGCCGCCTCCCGGGACAGTCTGCGCGAGAAGTACAGCAGCATCGTGGACGCCTACACCGAGGCCATGAACGACGACCTCAACTCCCTGCGCGTGCCCGAGGCGCTCTACAAACTGGGGCTGCTCAACCTCAAGGTGAACAACCCGCGCCAGGCCGAGGCCTACTTCAACATCCTCAAGACCCGCCACCCCGGGGACCCGCACATCCCCATGACCTACTACCACTGGGGCGACTACTACTTCGACCACCAGCAGTACCAGAAGGCGGCCAACGAATTTCAGTACATCGTGCAGAAGTTTCCGGACAACCGCTTCGTGCGCGAGGCCTCGGTGGGGCTGGCGCGCTCCCTGAACCGGCTGGGCTACGAGGACCAGGCTCGGGAGATCGTGGACTACATCGAGAAGCGCTGGCCGCGCTATTACGTGGAGTACCCGCCCCTGCTGCGCTTGTACGGGGACGTGAACTACAAGGTGGGGCTGCTGGACAAGGCCAAGCTCAACTACTGGACCTACTACAACATGGACCCGGACGGCGAGGACGCGGACGTGGTGCTGGCCCGACTGGGGGACATCTACCTGGAGCTGGGCGACGTGGTCACGGCCAAGGAATCCTACGAGATGGCGGTGCAGAAGTTCCCGGACCGCGAGGGCGGGCTCATCGCCAAGATGCGCCTGGCCGAGCAGGGTGTGTACGACACGCCCAGCGTGGAGGACATGTTCACGGTCTTCGACCGCCCCTTCACCTTGCGGCCCGTGGAAGTCTACCAGATGATCGTGGAGCGCTACCCCAACAGCGAGCTGGCGCCCCTGGCGCAACTCAAGCTGGCCATGTGGTACCTCTGGAACGAGAAACCGCGCGACGCCCTGGACGCGGCCACCACCTTCCGCAATCGCTTCCCGGCCAGCCCCTTGCTGCAGAGCGCCAACGAAGTGGCCATGAAGGCCCTGGACAAGCTCACGGCGCAGTACCTGCCCGAGGAGAACTACGCCGGTCTGGCGGAGCTCTGGCGCGACAACCCCATCCTCAGCGGTCAGGCCGGGGAGCTGGACCCTGAAACGCGCATCGGCCTGGCCACGGCACTGTGGAAGAACGGGCGCCCCGAAGACGCCCGCGATCTCCTGAGCCCATTCTTCACCGGCGCGGCCATGCCCCGCCACGCCGAACAGGCCCTGCAGCTGACCATGGCCGTGTGCCTGGACAACCGGGACTGGAACTGCCTGGTGGACATGGCCCAGCGTACCGAGCTCTGGGACATGACCCCCCGCAGCCGCGAGGAGCTGGAGTACAACCTGGCCCTGGCCTACGAGAACCTGCACCAGCCCGAAAAAAGCGTGCCCTTGTGGCGGCGGCTGGCGGACAAGGAAGGCCTGGCCCCGGAGCAGCTGGCCTACGTGCACTTCTTCCTGGCCGCCGAGGCCAAGGAGCGCCAGGACTTCAAGCGGGCCTACGAGCTGGCCCAGAATTCCCTGGGGCTTTTCCTGGAACGGCGCGACGACCAGGAGAAGATCAAGGACCTCCTGGACATGCTCATGGACATCACCGCCAAGACCGGGCGCATCCGCGAGGCCCTCAAGTGGTCCATCGACTATGCCCGCTACATCAACAAAAACGATCCCGAGTGGCCCGCCCTGCGCTACCGCATGGCCCAGTTCTACCTGCAACTGGCGGACAACGCCAAATGGCGGACCATCCTGGAGGAGCTGGTGCGCGACAACCCCCAATCTTTGTACGGACGCATGGCGGCCTCGGACCTGAGCACCCGCACCATCGAGCAGGGCGCCCGGCAGTTCACGCCCATGGGCGCCATGTGAGCCCGGCATGAACGCGCTGCGACTGCCACTGTTCCTCCTGGGGCTGTGCTGGCTGCTGGTCCTGCCTGTGGCCGCGATTGCGCAGAATTTCGGCGGTCTGCCGGGTCAGGGGAGCTTCGGGGTGGGTGTGGAGATCGTGGAGCACGGCATCTTCGCCCCCGCCTTGTCCGAGGCCCTGCCCCCCGCCGTGCAGGGGCGGCCGCAGCTGTTGCCCGCCGAGGCGGTGCGGCTGCTGCAGCGCAGCACGCGGATTCCGGCCGAGGAGGGGTTGCTCTTCGGCATTCTGTTCCAGGTCCGCGCCCCTGAAGGGGCGGCCCAGGTCCGCTTGGAACTGGAGCTCGACACCCCGGACGCCACCGGCCCCGCCGCGTTGCAGGAGCTGTTGGTGCAGCCCGAGCAGGTCCAGGCGCTGCTGCTGCGCGTGCCTCCGGTTTCCGTCGGGGGGGAGTACCGTCTGGGGCTGGGGTTTCAGGGCGAGGAACTGGCGGTGAGGACCTTTTATCTGGCGCCCGCGGCCAGCGGCCTGGCCAGGCGCTGAAACCGCCGCCAAGGGGGTCAGGGCAGGCCCATGCGCTCCAGGGACGCGAGCAGGGCCTCTTCGTCAAAGGGCTTGCGCAGGAACTGGGCCGGGCCCTGCCCCTCCACCATGGAGAGGATGCCGCCCAGCTCCCGGAAGGTGCCCACCACCAGCAACCGCGCCCGCAAGCAAGGGGGCAGTCCGGCCCTGGCCTCCAGCGTGCGCAGGGCGCAGACGGTCTGCAGGAGCACGTCCGGACGGCCGCGCTGCCGGGGCACGGTGTCGCAGACGAGCAGGTCGTAGAACTGCCGCTGCTCCAGGGCCTGGGCAAAGCTGTCCACTGTGGCGTCCGTGCAACTCTGGGCCTGACACGGTCCGAACGGGGTCAGCAGCTCGCGCAGCAACTCCCGGACGGCGTAGTCCCCCCCAATGACCAACGAGCGCATAGTGCGGTTTCTCCTGCTCCCTGCCTAGCACCGTTGCCCCTGAATATCCAGACAAGATTGTCCAGAACCTGGCGCCGCGACTTGCCGGAATTCGCAAAGTGTGCATAATCTGCGGCAACCGCCGTTCCGGCACCCCACATCAGCCAGCAGGAGCGCTCATGCACGCCCCTACCTTTCCCTTGCTGGAGTCCCCGGCCGCCATCAACGCCCTGGCCGATGCCTTCAAACAGAGTCGGGTCCTGCTCACGGCCCTGGAACTGGACGTGTTCAGCATCCTGGACCGAGGGGAGGCCGACGGGCTCGACGCCGCCACCGTGTCGGCCGCAGCCGGGGCCGATCCCCGGGCCATGGACCGGCTCCTGCGGGTCTGCCACACCCTGGGGCTTTTGCTCATGCCCGCCCCGGACCGCTTCGCCAACACTCCGGCCGGAGCCCGGCACCTGGTGCGCGGCAAGGACGACTTTCTCGGAGGCCTCGACCACCTGAACAACCTCTACCGCACCTGGGGGCAGCTCACGGCCTCCGTGCGCAAGGGCGGCACGGTGCTCGACGAGCCGGACATGGCCTTTCGCGACGGTGCCTGGTTCGAGCCTTTCATGGCTGCCATGTACTCACGGGGGCGCAAGACCGCGCCCCAACTGGTGGCGGTGCTGGACCTCGCGGACGTCTCCTCGGTGCTGGACGTCGGGGGCGGACCGGGCGCGCATGCCATGGCCTTTGCCCGGGCCAGGCCGGGACTCGTGGCCACGGTCTTCGACCTGCCCCAGGTCACACCCATCACGCGGCGCTACCTCAAGCAGGAAGGGCTGGAGCACGCCGTCCAGACCCGGGACGGCAACTTCCGCCACGACGCCCTGACCGGCCCCGGGGGGGAGCGCTACGATCTGGTCTTCCTCTCCGCCATCGTGCACATGCTCTCGCCGGACGAGAACCGCGCCCTGCTGCGCAAGGCCTTCGACGCCACCGCCCCCGGAGGACGCTGCGCGGTCCTGGACTTCGTGCTGGACGCAACGCGCCTGCACCCGCCCTTCGGCGCCCTGTTCGCCCTGAACATGCTGGTGGGCACCAGCCACGGCGACACCTACACGGCCGACGAGATCACGGGCTGGCTGCTGGAAGCCGGTTTCACGGTACCAGAACTCCTGCCCGCCGGACCGGACACCTCCTACGTGGTGGGGCGGCGACCGGTCTGAGCCCGGCCTTCGCTTCCCGGCCACCAAAAATGACCGCCCGGCAGAGCCGGGCGGAGAAGAAGGCGCGATAGCGAAGAGGAGCGGGGGCTACTGTGCCGTGCAACCCGTGCTGCGGATGTAGCTACCCTGGATATACAGGTACATGACTTTGCCCGCGGTAATGCAATTGGCAATGGCGATCTGATTCACGGCTAGTGAAAAGCTGTAGGTGGCGCCACTGGCCCGAAAGTACATGAGCTCCTCGGCGGAGTCGGAATAGAGCCACTCAGGGGAGACCTGGACCCACTGCTCCTGCGGGAGATCGGCGGCAACCTTGCCCTCGGGGTGGTCCAGGCAGAGGATGTCGTGCCCGGTGGCCTGGCGAAGCTGTTGCTGGGCTGCGGCGCTCAGGAGCTCGGCCGAAGCCGTGGCGACACCGAGCAGCAGAACTGCGACCATGATCATAAGAATGCTGAGCTTTTTCATGCGCGTTCTCCTGAGCTGCCCTTCGCTCTCGAAAGGCGGTTGCGGCATTTCCAAGCGGCCGGAGCCCCTGCCTGCGGAGCGGCGGCAGACCCAGGGCCTTCGTCGGTCCGCCCTCACAGCACTTCGCCCCAGAAAATGCCTCGCTGGGATTCTGTCTCCTGCCCAGTTACCGCAGGGCTCGGAACCGTGTCAAGGCCCTGTCGGCCCAGCTCGGCGACTCCCGGCCCCCAGACTCAGTAGCCCAGCGGCTCGCGGGCGTGGAAGTACCTGGTCCTGAAGTCCGCCGGGGGCAGGGACAGGCGCCGAATGGCACAGGTGCCCGGCAGGGCCCGCTGATTGATCCCCAGATAGACCGGCTCGTTGGAAAAGACCTCGAAGGTGTGCTCGCAGTCGAAACTGACCTGCACGGCCAGGGTCTCCACCGCGCAGCGCACCCGATGCCGCCCGGGCTGGAGTTCCTGGCGCTCCACGTACTCGCCGGAGCGGATCTTGAACGGATAGACCGAGCCGTCCAGGCTGCAGACCGCGTAAAAACCCGGCAGGGCGGCGATGTTCACGAGCACGAACTGTGCGGGTTGCGGCTCCGTCACGGCCAGGGTCTGGGAACCCAGGCCGGTGCCCACCGGAGTGCTGCGCTGACAGGCCGCGAGCCCCAGAACCAGGGCCAGCAGGCAGATCACCAAAGTTTTTTTCATGCCGATACTCCTTGCAGGATGCTTCCCTCATTCCGTGAGGTTTTCCACAACTACCCGGAAACAGCCCCCAGTTGCAAGCCTGGCCCCTCGAACACCCAGAACCTGGCCCGACCAGCGGTGGACATGTCGGATTACCCCTACATAACATCTTGTATTTTTTGTTGCTTTTAGCAGAATCCGGTATTACTTTCTCCCTGCGTCCCAGCCGTGAACAGGAGCGGGCCAGCCGCCCTTGCGAGCAGAGGCCGGTTCGAGCCGCTTCGCCGGGCCACCCCCGGACACCGCGGACCAGGCCACCGACCGGGCCGCAGGACATCCCAGACTCGAGCATTTTAACTTTGCATAAGTTCAGATGCCCTTGTGCAGTTCCTTGAAACAATGGACATTGTTGCAGAGCAGAGCCTTGTTTCAAGGTGAAACTGCACTAACGCTTCAACCATGTGGGGGGCACATGATTAAGCGGGTTCTTGTGGAAAAACTCCAGCCCGGCATGTTCGTCATCGACTCCGGGCTGGGCCTCGCGGAAAACAGCGGGCTCTACTCCGTGGAAGGCGAGATCCACAGCGCCGAACAGGTCGCGGAAATCGCGGCCCGGGGGTATGTGGAAGCCTTTGTGGATTCCGCCAAGGGCAGTTTCTATCGTCTGCATCCTCAGGAGCAGAACAGCATCCAGGTCATGTACGCCGGGTTGCAGGAACCGGAACCCAAGGCACCAGCCCCGCAGCGCAGCGGCCGGCCCCGGACCGAGCCCACCGTTCCCTTGACGCAGGAAATCAAACGGATGGAGAAAATCTATGTCCGGGCCCTGGACCTGGTCAAGAATTTTCTCAAGGACTTCAAGGATGGGGGGCAGGTGGACCTGAACAGCTGCGCCCGGTTCGTGGATGAGATCCTGGAAAGCCAGAGCCGCAACCCCAAGGCCCTCACCGCCCTCATCAAGCTGCGCGGCTACGACGACTATTCCTACACCCACTGCCTCAACGTGGCCGTCTTGGCCGTGGGTTTCGGCCGCCATCTGCGCCTGCCGGACGAGACTCTGCGCATTCTGGGCCTGGGGGGGCTGTTCCACGACGTGGGCAAGCTCCGGGTCTCCCTGTCCGTGCTCAACAAGCCCGGCAAGCTCACGGAGCAGGAGTACGGCCACGTCAAGCGGCACCCGGCCTACAGTTGCGAGATGCTCGAGGAACTCGAGGGGCTGGACCCCGAAGTCGCCCGCATCGCCAAGGAGCACCACGAGAAGTTCTCAGGCCAGGGCTACCCCGAGGGGCTCCCCTTTGCCAGCATCTCCAAGTCGGCGCTCATCGTGGCTCTGGCCGATGTCTACGACGCCTTGACCAGCAAACGCCCCTACAAAGGGGCGCTCTCCCAGCATCAGGCCCTGGGCATCATGTACGCCATGCGCAACAAGGACTTCCACCCGGTGCTGGTGGACAAGTTCATTAAGTTCCTGGGGGTCTATCCCCTGGGAACCCTGGTCAAACTGCGCAACGGCCTGGTGGGCGTGGTCAATCAGCACAGCGGGGGCGACCCCATGCGCCCCACGGTGAAGGTGCTGCACAACGGCCCCCAAGCCCTGCCCGAACCCCGGATGCTGGCCCTGTCCCAACAGGAATTCGTCGAGGACAGCCAGTACCAGATCGTGGAGTGTCTGGCTCCAGGGGCGCTGCGCCTGGACCCCGTGGCCCTCATGGCCTGATCGCGGCCCCACTTCGCCACGCGGGACCCGGCCGGCACAAGCGCGGTGCTGGCCCGCGTCCGCGTCGCTACTCCGCCCCCTTGCAGGAACCGGAATTGCAGCACTCATGCTGTTTGGGCTTGGCCGCGTCGCAGCAGCCGCAACCGCCGCAGGCCGAACCCGAAGCGGTCGTGCGCAGGTAGCGCCGCACCAGATACAAAGCCGCACCGAGCACGATGCCGGCGACAATGACACCTTCCCACATGGGACCTCCCTTGCCCTGCCTGTGCGGGCAGCTGGCGACTGGCGTCCGGGTCCATCCCCGAAGGCCCGCCGCTCGTGACTCAGAAGAAGGTAGTGCTTATGAGAATGATTGTCAATATCCGAATTGTCCCCAGGTGGACACCGCGGGCCGGTCTCAGCTCTGGTCGCGGCACAGCGCCAGCTCCCGTTTGGACTTTTCGCATTCTTCCAGCTCGGCTTGCAGCCGCTCCACGCTGAAGTTGCAGGTGTCCAGGCGGCCCGTGAGGCGCAGGTTCTCTTTTTCCAGCTTGGCCACGGTGTTTTCCAGGGCCCGGATTCTGGCGTAGGCCCCTTCGGCGGACTTGTGATGCAGGTAGAGTCCCAGCACGGCCACGGCGAAGAACATTGCCACGAGGAATATGGTAACCATGGGTGTTTCCTTGCGATACCGATCGTTGTTGTCCTGCACCTAGCCCAGAGCAGGGGCAAATGCAAGTCCGCCCCCCAAGGGATGTATCGGCGGTGGCTTACGCGACAAGACGCTTGCTCTTCCGCTTTTCAAAGCCGGAAAGAACCGCTAGGGTGCCCCACGATCACAACCCGCGTGGTGTTTTACACAGCGACACGGTCAGGGGGCCGTGCCTTGTACGCGGGACCCGCGAAGCCATGCCGCGGCGGTTGGAGGACAGTGACCCCATGATTCTGTTGCGCGCGCTATTGCTGAGCGTGGTGTTATTGGGCCTCTGCACGGGCTGCGGCTCCCGGATGCCGGGCATGACCCCGGTTTCCGTGGAGGAGGTGCAGCGCCCCTCGCTCCCGCCCACGGAGCCGGAAGCCTTCATCCTGGGCCCCGGCGACCGCCTCAACGTCAAGGTCCTGTATCAGGACGAGCTGAACACCGAGCTGCTGGTGGACCCTGCGGGGCGCATCACCTTTCCCTATGCAGGCGAGCTCAAGGTCGGCGGCCTGACCGCCCCCCAGGTGGCTGAAAGACTGGAAACCAAGCTCCGGGACTACTATGTGGAGCCCCGGGTGAGCGTGTCCCTTGGGGAGCTGGGCGAACGCACGGCCTACGTGCTGGGCGAGGTTAAGACTCCTGGCGCCCAGCCCCTGACCACCCAGACCAGCATGCTGCGGCTCATCGCCATGGCCGGGGGCGTCACCGAGAACGGCGACCTGTCCAAGGTCCTGCTGATCCGCGAATTCGGGGACGACTACAAGGCGTCGGTGCTGCCCTTGTCCGTGAAGACCGGCGAGGCGTCGCAGGCCGCCATGCAGGTCCGGCGCGGCGACATCGTCTACGTGCCCACCAGCGTCATCGCGGACGTGGAGGATTTCATGACCCGGCTGAACAACATCATTTCGCCCATTGCCCGCAACATCATCAGCCTGCCCAGCGTGGTGGACGCCATCAAGCAGCTGACGGGAGAGACCACCACGCAGGAGGCCCCGGCGGCGCCCGTGATCACCTTCTGACCCTTTGCGGACCGGTTACCGCAACGCCGCACGGAGCCTTCTGAACGTAGGAAACGAAACCGAACATGGAACTCAGGGCCTTTCTCGACTTTCTCTTCCGCCGCGCCTGGATCATCGCGGGCAGCGTGCTGCTCATGCTGCTCGGGGCCGTGGTGGTGCTGCTCCTGGCGCCCAAGCAGTACACGGCCACGGCCAAACTCTCCTACCGGGTGGAGGGGCTGGACACGGCTTCCATGCTGCTGGCCAAGCTGGAACTGCAGCAGTTGTCGGCCTCCACGGACCGGGTGGACCCCGAGTACCACATCGAGCGCATCAAGTCCGCACCCCTGTGCCTGGAGCTCATCGAGACCCTGGAGCTCAAGGACCGCAAGGGCGAGACCCTGGAGTGGGAAGACCTGCTCAACCGCCCCCCGTTTGTTTCCACCCTGCTGCCCAAGCCCTATCTGAGCGTTGTGGATGTGGAGGATTCCCAGATCCTGCGCTTCTCGGGCACCTCCACGGATCCGGCCCAGGCCGCGGCCATCGCCAACACCATGGTGCGGCTCTACGTCAGGGAGTCGGTGCAACGGCGCATGCGGGAGTATCGCGAGGCCCTGGACTTTCTTGCGGGGCAGTTGGAGCAGCGGCGCGGCGAGTATGCCGCGGCCCTGCACAAGGTCCGGGACTACCGCATCGAACGCCGGTTGCTGGACTCCGATGCCCAGGCTTCCCAGGCCATCGACCGCCGGGCCGAGATCCTCACGGCCATGGACGAGACCGTGAGCACCATGGCCGAGAACGTGGCCACCATGGTCACCCTGCGCTCCCAGCTGGGGCGTCTGGGCGTCGCCTTCACCGGCGGCTCGGTGCTCAGCGAGAATTCACTGATCCTGGAGCTCAAGAACCAGATCAACGAGCACAAGGCCGAACTGAGCGGTCTCAGACAGAGGGTCACGCCCCTGCACCCCGACTACAAGGAAGTGCAGGCCAAGATCGACGCCCTCACCGCCGAGTTGGAGCACGAGGTCAAGGTCCAGACCCAGACGGCCTCGCAGCTGCTGGAGCTGGAGCAGAACCAGGAAAGTCTCAAGGTCCGCCTTGCGGAACTGGAAGTCACCCTGGCCGCCAACGACGCGGTCTTCGCCGAGCACCCGGTCAAGGATGCGGGGCTGATGCTCCTGGTCAGGCAGATGGAGGAGAAGGAGGACATCATGTCCAACCTTACCGCCACCTACGAGCGCGTGCTGTCCGCCGCCGCATTGACCATGTCCCACTTCTGGGTGCCGCAGGAGGCCCTGGAACCGGCTGCGGACGACACCTCCAGCCCCAGGAAGGGGATGAGTCTCGCTTTGGCCCTGTTTTTCGGCACCCTGTTCGGTCTGGCCCTGGCCTATGCCCGGGACGTGACCGACGACACGCCCCGCTCTCGCGAGGCCTATCGCTGCCTGGGCGCGCCCCTGCTGGGCGTGACCCCGCGCCGTGGGATGCTGGGGCGGCTCCTGCACAGAAGACGCCGCGCATCCCACGCGGATTCCGCCTTTGCCCCCATCCGGCACAACCTGGCCCTGTTGCTGCCCGAGGAGCGCCCCCAGACCCTGGTGGTGGCCGGGGACGCCCCCGGTTCCGGCAGCACCGCCCTGGTCACGGAGCTGGCCCTGAGCCTGGCCGCCGAGGGGCGACGGGTGCTGCTGGTGGGCGCCGGTGCCCAGCCGGACGCAGCGGCACGGCCAGGCGGTCTGCAGGATGTCCTGGCGGGGCGGCGCCCCTTGCGTGAAGCCGTGACCACGGGCCCCGGGCCGGGGGTGGACCTGCTCACGGGTGCGGCCAAGGCGCCGCTCCCCACCCGCGAAGGCCTGCGCTCTCTGCTGGAACAAGCCCAGGGGCAGTACGACGCGGTGCTGGCGGATGCCGCGCCCCTCTCCCGAGCGGCCCAGACCCTGCCCGTGATCCGCGAGCTGGGCAACCTGGTGCTGGTCCTGGACCACGCCAAGACGGCCAACGGCCGTTTGCTGGAGTTGCGGGAGCTTCTGGAGCACGCGGACATCCGCCCCTTGGGCGTGGTGGTGAACAGGGCTCCCCGTCTGAAGTAGAACGGGCCCGCGCCCGCTCTTTGGACTGGAGCCCGCGACACAGACCTTGCCAGGAGCAAGAGCCAACGGCATGACGGAAAGCGTCCTCAGTCCCAGCGCCTGGGTGGCGCCGCAGCGCCCGCCCTGGTGGGGCGTCCTGCCCTGCCTGCTCCTGCTGCCGTTGTGCGGCGTGCTCTGCGCCCTGGCTCCGGAACAGGCACCGCTCCTGCTGGGCTTTGTCCTGTTCCTGCTGGTGTGCATGTTCAACCGCACCCTGGCCGCCGCCCTGCTGATCCCCCTGGCCCTGGTGCCGCGTGGCACCCTGGGCCTGCAGATCCTGCCCCATACCCATGGCTTCGTCATGGTGGACTATTACGCCCACTTGCCGCTGTTCCTCCCGGTGGCGGCCGGGGCCCTGCTCACCCTGCCCGCCACCCTGGACCGGAGGCGGGAGCACCGGGAGCTGCTCTTCATCTTCCTGCTGCTGCTCGTGTTCTGCTACGCCGCCGTCACCGTGCTCTGGAGCCCCATCCCGCGCTACAGCCTGACCTGCCTGGGCATCATGGCCTCGGGCCTGGCCCTGTTGACGGTGCTGTATGCGGCGGTGGACTCGCCCCGCAGCGCCCGACGCCTGGCCTATCTCTTCGTCTGCATGGTGGTCCTGCAGGGCATCGGCGCCCTGCTCTGCCACTTTCTGGGCGATGTGGAGGAGCGCCACACCCTGGACTGGCAGGTCCTGGAAGGGCTCAACCTCCGCCTGATGGCCGTCACCGGCTACCTGTCCGAGGACGGGCGCTTCAACCGCCTGGGGGGCGTGGTGCCGCCCAACATCATGAGCGCCCACTTCAACCTGGGCCTGATTCTGGCCCTGGGGCTGCTGGTCCGCGAACGCCGCTTGCTGCTCCGGCTGCTCTTGGCCGTGGGGGCGGTGTTCCTCGTCTTCATGGTCCTGGGTACCATGTCCCGGGCCGGGGCCGCCGTGCTGGTGGGTAGTCCGGCGCTGTTCCTGATCCTCAGCCGCCGCGTGCGCCCCCTCTGCCTGCTCACCCTGCCCCTGCTGCTGTTCGTGGTGGTGGGTACCTACAAGGCGCAGAACGCCATGATCGGCGCCCTCATGGGGGGGGCCTACACTCCCAGACTGGAGGGCAGGTCCGAGGATCAGGTGAAGAGTGGCAACGTGGACACGGACCGCCAGAAATGGTGGCGCAAAGGGCTCAAGGCGCTCCGGGACACGGGCTACCTGGGCACGGCCACGGCCACCTTCCACACCATCACCGGCATGTTCTACGCCCACAGCCTGTACATGTCGTATCTCATCGAGTTCGGCCTCGTCGGACTGGGGCTGTTCCTCCTGGCCTGCGCCTACCTGCTCTCCCGGTACCTGGCGCTGCTGCACCACCAGGAGAGCTTCGCGCAGGCCATGAACCCGGCCTTTCTCGCGGGTTTCGTCGGCCTGTTGGTGCACGGACTGGTGGACTTCGACTACCTGGACATGCACACCTGGGCCTTTCTGGGGCTGGCCCTGGGTTTTGTGCGTCTGGCCAGGGAAGAGGTCGCCGCGACCAGG
>CAZNSV010000028.1:0-15689 GCA_964575775.1 uncultured Desulfovibrionaceae bacterium | reverse complement strand
CGAAGGCGGTGATGTCCGGATAGGGGGAGATGAGGGCGATGTTCACGGCTCTCCCTCCTCGGCCGGGGCCTTGTCCGGCCTCTGGTCCTGGTCCAGCACCTGGGCCAGGACCTGGACCAGCAGCTGCGCCACGACCTCGTGACCGGTGTAATTCCAGTGGTCCCAGTGGAAGGGGCCGCCCCCCGTGGCATAGAGCCCGGAAAAGAGGCCCTGCAGGCCGATGAAGCCGAAGCCCTGCTCCCGGGCCAGGGCGGCCAGGTCCTGTTCGAAGCAGAGGGGATCGAGGCTGAGGTCCAGGGCCCTGAGCTGCTCGGCCTCGCCGGGTCGGGAACCGCTGTGGTTCACCAGGACCAGGATGAACCGGGTGTCGTGGGTGCGGCAGAGGGTCGCGGCCTCGCTCAGGATGGCCTTGGCCGCCGCGTAGCTGGGCACGAAATCCGGGTGCGGGGTGGCGGTGCAGAGGCTCAGGTAGGGGGGCAGTCCGTCCTCGGGATGAAACGCCGCCGCGTTGCGGGCCAGGATGCGGGCGTAGAGCCGCTCGTAGAGCCCGTTCACCAGGGCGCTGTGACGGCGCAGGAAGACCAGGGCGCGCTTGGCCTGGTAGACCGGGGTCCGGGAGAAGCCGGTGTCCAGCTGCAGGCGTCCCTCAGCGTCCACGGAGGCAAAGGGCTGCTGCCGGGACAGGGCGGTCTTGGGCGACAGGGCCTCGATGTCGTTGGTGGGGAAGAAGAACAGCAGCACCACGTCCGGGGCGTAGTCCAGCACCTCGTCGCGCAGCTGCAGATACTCCTGGGCCGGGGAATAGCCCGAGACCCCGAAGTTCATGAACTCCGCCGGGCCGAGCCCCCGCTCTCGCCAGAGCTCTTGGGCCAGGTGCACGAAGGTGCGCTCCTCCTCCACGGCCTCGGCCTCCACGAAGCTGTCACCCAGCACGGCCACGCGCAACACGCCCGGGGCCTTGTCCTTGACGAAGTCCGCCCCTCGATAGCCCTGGCGGTTGTAGACCGTGACCACGGGGTGGTCATTCTCCGCCGTGGAGACGTTGGTCATGCCCGGGGCGCGGCGGTACCCCCGCAGGGGGTCCACCACCACGGGCGCCGGCAGGGCCAGAAACCGCATGAGCAGTTCCAGCAGCGCCAGGGCAGCCAGCAAGGCCGCCAATACCAGCAGAAGACCGTTCGCACGCTTGCTCATGGTCGGTGAACCTCCTTCCTGATCGGATAGGGTCAGGGGCAGGGCAGCACCTTACAGGTCACGTTACGCTCTTGGCCCTGCACCGGGGGGCGCGTCTGTCGATGGACCTGGTGCCGCCCCTGTCTTGAGGCCCAGACAGCGGAGCAGTCCGCAGGCACTGCCCAGGGCAAAGACCACGGACCGGAGGAAGATGAAGCCGGGAGCGGCCAGGGCCAGCCAACGGTCACGAGCGGCCACGCGCCAGGCAAAGGGCAGGGCCGAAAGCAGCACCGCCCCCCACAGGTACACGACAGGGGTGCGCAGGCCCGGCAGCAACACGGCCAGGGGCAGCAGCGTCAGGGACAGGAGCATGGCCAGGGTCTGGAACTTGAGCACCTTGGTGGTGTAGCGGTCCTTGACGGCCTTTTCCGGGTAGCGCTTGTAGACGATCATCCGCCAATAGCCCCGCCGGAACTTGGTGCGCAGATACTTGCGCAGGGTGGCAGGGTGGTGGTGAAGGACCAGAGCTTCGGGGGCGAAGACCAACAGCTCTCCGGCCGCCACCAGCCGATAGGAGAAATCCGTGTCCTCGTTGTTGGCCTCGGGAAAGCTTTCGTCGAACCCGCCCATGCGCAGGAACAGCTCGCGGCGGAAACCCGCGGCATAGGTGGCCACCAGGTCGATGGAGGGGTAGGCGGCCATGAGCCGGTAACGGTCCTCGAACTCGGCCTGGGCGAAGCGCGCCGTGAGCTGCACCTGGCGGGTGCGGTAGGCCCCCTGCACTCCGGCCACCCGAGGGGCGTCGAAGGCTGCAAGCATGCGGCGCACCCAGTCCGGCGCGGGCTCGCAGTCCGCGTCGGTGAAGAGCAGGATCTCTCCCTGGGCCGCCCGGGCCCCGGTGTTGCGGGCCTTGGCCGGTCCGGCGTTGGGCTGCTGCAGGCAGCGGGCGCCCAGGCTCCGGGCCAAGTCCGCCGTGTTGTCCGTGCTGCCGTCGTCCACCACGACGACCTCGAAACTGCCGGGCGCCACGTCCTGGCGGGCCAGGGCCGCGAGGGTCCGGCCCAGGGTGGCGCCGGCGTTGTAGGCCGGAATGATCACGGAGCAGCGCAGGGCGGTGTCGCTCATGGCCTCAGACCCGGGACCCGAACAGCAGGTGTTTGGCAAAGGTTTTCCCGGCCTTGGCCGTGCGCAGGAACTCCGCCGGGTCCGTGAGGGCCTGGGCCAGCCGGTTGAGCAAGAAACGGGGGCGCAGGTAGAAGCGCCGCCGGGCTTCGTCGCAGAGCCGCACCAGCTCCTCCGGACTCAGGGTCTCGTTGCGCACCACGCAGTTGTGCAGCCCGTCCGGGGTCAACCAGCGGCTGTAGTCCTGCACCGTGATCCAGCCCAGCTCGCGGTACTCGGCATAGGCCGTGGTGCCGGGATAGACCATCACGGGATAGAACTGCACCGTGTCCGGGTTCAGCTCCAGGGCGAAGTCCACGGTCTTGCGGATGCTCTGGGCCGTATCCCCGGCAAACCCGAAGATGAAACAGCCGTGGATGCGCAGCCCGGCGCGGCGGGCGTCGGCCATGAAGCGCAGCATGTCCTCGCGCTTGGTGCCCTTGCGCATGCGTTTCAGGGCCTCGGGGTCCCCGGACTCGAAGCCCACGCAGAGCATGCGGCATCCGGCACGGCGCATCAGGGCCATGGTCTCGTGGTCCAGGTCGCAGCGGGAGTTGGCGCTCCAGGAGAACTTGAGCCCCCTGGCGAGCACGGCCTCGGCGAATTCGCGGCAGCGGGCCTTGTTGGCGGTGAGGGTATCGTCCTCGAAGAACACGGATTTGGCCTGGGGGAAGTTGGCCACCACCCACTCCATTTCCGCCACCACGTCCGGGATGGAGCGCAGCCGGAACCCGTGCCCGGTCAGGGTCTGGGGGTAGACGCAGAAGCTGCAGCGGAAGGGGCAGCCCCGGCTGCTGATGAGCGTGACCATGGGGTAGAGGGCATTGGGATTGAAATAGTCCTCGATGCGCAGGTGCCGCCGGTAGACCTTGCTGACCCAGGGCAGGGCGTCCAGGTCCTGGATGAAGGGGCGGTCCGGGTTGTGCACCGCCTCGCCCCCCCGGCGAAAGGACAGGCCCGCCACGGCGGCCAGGGCCTCGGGGTCGGACAACCGCCCCCCGCAGGTGCGCAGCAGCCGGGCCAGTTCCAGCACGGTGTACTCGTATTCGCGCCGCGCCACGGCATCCACGGCCGGAGCCTGGGCCAGGGTCTCGCCGGGCAGGGCCGAGACATGGGTGCCCACGAAGATCACGGTGCTGTCCGGCAGCAGGGCCTTCAGTTCCGCCGCCACCCGGGCGTCGTTGTCCACGCTGGGGGTGCTGGTGTCCATGACCACCAGGGCCGGACGCAGGGCCGCGGCATGCTCCAGCACCTGGGGTAGCTCCAGCCCCCGGGCGGGGGCGTCCACGAAGCTGACCTCGAAGCCGTCTTCCTCCAGCACGCCCACGCAATAGGCCAGCCAGAGCGGAAAATACACGGTGCCGCTCTTGGTGACGGCCGGACTGCGCTGCGGCCGGGAGAATTTTTTGAAATACGGTGCGTTCAGCACCAAGACATGCATGGTGACGGCCCCCCTGCGGTTATACCACTGGTTCGTAAGATAGCCCAGGAATGGGCCGCTGACAACGAATTTAGAGCATCTTGTCGTTGAAAACGGCTAGATGCTCTTATGCATTTTCCTGAAACAATTAATAATTGTTTCAGGAGGTAGCCTTGCTTCAAGGCGAAAATGCGCTTGGTTCGGCCTACACTCCGTCTCCGGAAGGAGGGGGCGCGGAGCCGCGCAAACGCCCCAACAGCCTGCGCGCACGCTTGGGCAGCCGCAGCAGGGCCATGATGGCCGGATCCAGCCAGGCCAGGTGCGGGGCGCTGTAGAAGGTCCGGGCCAGGAGGGCCGGGTCCTCGGGCAGCAGGTCCGTGTCCGGCGAGACCACCCCCTGCTCCAGGGCCAGGGCGTAGCAGGCCGAGGACGGCTCCAGGCGGATCCAGTTGATGAAGGCGTTGCGGTTGCGCGCGCCCATGAAGCGCTTGGAGCGCAGGAAGAACCACAGGGTGCGCCAGAGCCCGGCCAGGGTCTCGCCGGGCGGGTTCACGAAAAAGCACCACTCCACCCGCAGCTCCCGGAAGGCCGGGTCGCTGTCCAGCAGCCGCCGCAGGGCGTACACGTCCCCCGGGGTCAGCCCCTTGTGCAGGGTGTCCAGGGCCCTCTGGGAAAGGGCGTCCGGCGAGAAGATCAGGGACTTGCAGCCCGACTCCAGGCAGAGCCGCAGGTACTCGCCGGTCACGCCCTGCACGTGCATGTAGGCCAGCCACTCCAGCCCCAGGCCGCTGTCCCGCAGCAGGGTGAAGATGCGCGTGGAATAGTCGTAGGGCAGGTTGACCACGGAGTCGGCAAAGGTCACCCGCCGCACGCCGCAGTCCCGGCGCAGGTATTCCAGCTCCTCCAGCACGTGTTCCGGCCGTCGCAGCCGCCACCGCCGCCCCCCAAGGTGGGGGTACACGCAATAGGCACAGGCCAGGGGGCAGCCGCGCCGGGTCTGCACACCCACGCTCTCCAGGCCCCCGGCCGCGTAAGGCGCCAGGTCCAGGAAATGCCGCCGGGGAAAGGGCAGGGCCGCGAAATCCGGCATGGGGCGGTGGCCGGTGAACTCCAGCCCGCCGTCCTCCTGCCGGTAATAGACGCCCTTGACCCGCTGCGGCGCGCCCAGGTTCTCCAAGAGCTCCGGGAAGGCCTCCTCGGCCTCCAGCACCAGCCCCAGGTCCAGGCCCGGATTGCGTTGCATGATCAGCTCCGGGAGCATGGAAAAGGCCGGCCCCCCCACGATGAGCGGGGCCCCGCCGCAGGCACCGCGCAGCACGGCCAGGGTCTCCTGGAAGTACTTGTAATAGTAGAAAGGCATGATGCGCAGCTGGTTGTCCAGGTTGCGCAGGGAGAGCCCCACCGCGTCCGGGGCAAAGGAACGCACCGCCTGGGCGGTCTCGGCCAGGGGCGCGGTGGCGGTGTTGGGGTCGAAGACCTTGACCTCGTACCCCCGCGCTTCCAGGCTGGTGGCCAGATAGGCCAGCCCCAGGGGATAGACCGGCAGGTCCCGGGAGGGGCCCAGCCAGGATTGCACCAGCAGGATTTTCATGGACCGATGTTCCTCGGGCTGCGGGGTGTCGGGCCTGGTTACGCCTCGGACTCGCCCCACCCGCCTTTGCCGTTGTAGGTGAGCAGGGCCTGGCCAGGATGTTCGCGGATGTGGCGCTCGAAGACCGTGGCAAAGGCCTGCACCGCGGCCTGCAGGTCCAACTCGCCGTCGGGCCCCAGGGGCAGGTCCAGGGGCGCTTCGATGCGCGCCACGTCTTGCTCCCCTGGGGGCGAGTGCACGAAAAAGGGCAAGACCAGGCTGTTGTTGGAGCGGGCCATGCGGAAGGCGCCCGGGGCAAAGCGGTATTCCTTGCCGAAGACCCGGGCCGGGAGCATGTCCTCGGTGACGCGGCCGTCAAAGGCGATGATCAGCAGCTCGCCCTGGCGCAGCAGCTTCAGGCAGGTCTTGAGGGTGCCCTTGATCTGGATGAAGTTCACGGGGATGTTCCGGGCGTCCGCATCGCGGAAGCGCGCGATATCCTGCCCGACCTTGAGCTGCGGGGCCTGCGGGGGCAGGCTCAGGTGCGGGTTGGCCGTGGGCACCCCCGTGAGCTGGTTGACCCGGTAGCCCCTGGCGCCCAGGGCGTGGGGGCCGCGCACGTAGTGGCCGAAGTGGGCCGTGAGCAGGATGACCCCGCGCCCCTGAGCCAGGGCCGCGTCCAGATGCTCCAGCCCCTCCAGGCGTACCAGGCGTTCCAGGTCCGCGGGGGTCATGCGGCCGCGCACCAGGAATTCCACCTTGCGCACCACGCCCAGGCACAGAGCCTCGCGGGCCAGGGCGCGGCATTCGGCATCGCTCAGGGCGCGCTCGTGCTCCAGCATGCGGCGGGCGTCGCGCTCCAGGGCGCGGGCCTTGCCGCTCCAGAGTCGGAAGAGGAGGCGCCCCAGGAGCTCGCCTCCGGCCAGGGTCCAGGACACCGGCAGCACGCGGGTCAGGCCCAGGATGGCGGACCAGCCGCAGCGGGCCACGGTGTCCTGCAGCCGCAGGCGCAAGGGGGGGGGAGGCAGGGTGTGTTCCGATTGTGCCATGATGCGTTGGTCCTCAATTGCCGTCTTCCAGGAATACGGGCCCCTGGCTCAGGTCCAGCTGCAGGGCGCCCTGTTTGGCCCGGAGCCGCGCGCTGGCCACGGCACCGGAGGCGTTGGCGAGGGCGGGCGTCAGCAGCACGCGCTGCAGCCCCCCGAGTTGCTCCACCGGCAGGGATACGGTGCCCGGCGTGCCGTCGTGCCAGGCCACGTAGACCACGCTGCCGTGGGTGCGCGGCACCTTGTAGAGGTGGAACCCATCCTGGGCCTGCACCAGGGTGATGCGCTCCAGGTCCGCGTGCCGCAGCTTCTCGGTCATGAGCCCGTAGGTGTGGAAGGCGAGCTTTTTGCGGCCGTCCTTGCGGATCAGGCCCGTGAAGTCGAAAAAGCCGTTGTCGTTCAGGAAGCCGTCCACCACCCCCCAGCACCAGAAGACCTTCTTGACCCCGGCGGCCAGGGCCAGGACGTGGCGCTTGAGCAAGTCCGCGGCCTGCTGGGCCTCGCTTTGCTCCGCAAAGGTCCGGTCCGGCGCGCTGCGTGGCTGGTCGGTGTAGGTGGCGGTCTCGGTGACCCAGATTTCCACGTCCCGGGGCAGGCCGTTGGCCGCGAGACTCTTGCGCACGTGCTCCACGATCTCCCGGTAGCCCTGGTACTCACCGCTGGCGTTGCCGTAGTAGTGGAAGTCGAAGATGTCGAAATATCGGCCCCCCATGGCCTGAATCAGGGGCAGGAAACGCTGGTCGAACTCGCGGAGGTAGTTGTCCACGGGGCCGAAGCCCGTGGCGCCCCCAAGCAGCACCCGGGCCTCGGGGTCCGCGCTCTTGATGGCCTGGTAGCTCAGGCGCACCAGCTCGGCGAAGCCGGCCGGGTCATGGGCTGAGGGCTCGTTCTCCACCTGCCAGAACTTGATGGGGGAGCGCAGGCCCGGCATGTCGTTGACGCCGTCACCGTTGTAGCGCTCCACCGCGGCCCGCACAAAGGCCGCGTAAGACTCCTTGTCCAGGGGCGCGTAGGTGTGGGCCTTGGCATAGGCCGAATCCCGGCTCAGCAAGGGCGGAATCACCGCCGCGATGTTCCAGACCTGGCAGATCTCCGGCGGTACCGCGGCCACCAGCTCGTCCACGGGCTCCCAGTCGTAGGCCGGGACTTTGGGGTCGGGCTGGACCAGGGACCAGAACATGTACAGCCCCTCGCGGTGCCAGTGCACGCCCAACTCCCGGGCGTAGCGGAAGGGCTCCTCGCCCTCCACGCGCAAGGGGTGGATGCCGAAGGGGTCCTGCAGCCGCGCGGGCTCGTCCAGACAGGAGGTGAGCCTGCGGCCGGTGTTCTCCACCGGAGGGGCGAGCAGGGCCTTGTCGGGCCGGGGTTCCGGCGGCGCCTTGCCCCCACTGGGCGCTCCCATGGCCGGGGCCCCGGGCACACCGGCTCCCGGAGGGGGCACCTGCGACTGCCCCTGCGCCAAAGGCGGCACCGGCGGGGCTCCGGGGGGCGGGGCCATGCCCGGGGGGGGCGGTGGTGGGGGCGGTGGCGGCTGGTAGCGCCCCGCCTGGGCAGGGTTGCGCAGCACCTCCGCCGCGATGTCCAGATAGCGCAGGCAGTCCTGGGTCTGGCCTTCCATGTAGGCGTGGCGCGAGAGCAGGTCGTAGCGTCGGGCCAGCTCCAGCACGTCCGCCGGGACCTTGGACCCTTCACGCTCCATCAACTGCAGCAGCGTCCTGACCCCGGCATCGATGCGGGGCATGGCCGCCGGATCATGACGTGGGGGTGCCGGTGGGGGGGCGTTCTGCCCAAAACCCGTGGCCACCGAGCCGCAGAGCAGAATCAGGCAACCGAAAACCAGAACGGACAGTTTCCCGGACATGACTCCCTCCCTTGGCATGACGTCCGGCCTACCCGCGGTCCATGTCGCTGGCAGGCATCCTGGTATTGTGTCACGAAAGAAACCCCTGATCAAGGCGCGGGTGATTTCCGCCCGCGCGGGGTGCGGGCCGGGCGAGGTCGCGCCGGGCAAAAGCCCTTGAAAAGCCCGCCGGAGTTGGGCACGGTGGGACCAAGTCGTGCCTCGCGCCACCTCGGCTGAGCGCGGCCGGGGCCACCTAGGGAACCTTTTCAAGGTTACTCTGCTCTAAAACCAGAGCCGCAAGGAGTCGTCCATGACCCAACAGTCGCACACCGGAATGCACCCCTCGGGCGGCACCCTGCTCCGCCTGGTGGCGGGGGGCCTCCTGACGGCCGTGGCCCTGGCCCTGGCCGTGGGGCTCTCCATCATTTTCCGGCAGGGCGCGGAACTGCGCGCCCTGGAAGTGAAGGTGGCGGTGCTCGAGGAAGCGCAGAAGACTCTGGCCCCGGGCGCCATGGAGCGGCACTTGGCCGGGCTGAAGCAGGAACTGGAGCTGACCTTCCGCGAGCGCCTGGCCCTGTTGGAGTCCAGGCCCGCGTCCGACGGCAGGGCGCTGGAGGAGTCCTTGCCCGGCCACCCGGCCGCCCCCGCGGCGCCGTATACCTTCGAGCTGATCCAGCTGACCCAGTTCGACGTGCAGAACGGGCAGGAGGTGATCCTCACGCGGCGCAGCAACCTGGAGGCCTTTTTCGGCAAGGGGCGCGCCATGGACGTCGCGGCCAGCCACCTCTTCCAGGTCTGGCAGGACAATTACCTGCTGCTCATCTACCGCGACCTGCAGGAGGGGCGCCCGGTGCAGCCCCTGGATGCTGCCGCGCCCCTGACTCAAGGCACCGCATCCCCTGCCCACAAGGAGCAGGACAAGGCCGAGGGCACAGGGGCGAAGACACCCCCGCACCCTGCCGGGGGCGCGCGTGAACCAAAACTGGGGCAGGAAGTGGGGAACTGACCGAGGCGGCTACCCCGTCCCCAGGGCGCAGACCTGCCGCGTCCAGGCGGCGGCCTTGCCGTAGAGGAAGGCTACCCGGCCCGTAAAATCCACAACGTGGATTTTACAAT
Organism: uncultured Desulfovibrionaceae bacterium; assembly: GCA_964575775.1. GTDB lineage: Bacteria > Desulfobacterota > Desulfovibrionia > Desulfovibrionales > Desulfovibrionaceae > CAZFCK01. The sequence continues at coordinate 6,360 of CAZNSV010000028.1, read as the reverse complement.
ATAAACACCATGGTTGTGGGCTGAAAGGTCCTGATGCGGACGGGCCTTGTGGCTTCTGCCTACCCCGCCCCCAGGGCGCAGACCTGCCGCGTCCAGACGGCGGCCTTGCCGTAGAGGAAGGCTACCTGCTCCCCACTCAAGGGCGTGTCGGACAGCAGCGTGGCGCAGGCGCTCCAGTCCGCGGCCTCGATGCAGGCCAGCAGGGCCAGGCAGAGCCCGGCGGGAGCGTCGTTCGCCTGGGCCAGGAGCTGCAGAGGGGCTTGCAGGACGGGCAACTGATCCAGCAGTTCGGGGGGCAGGGCCGGACACAGGCCCGCCAGGAAGAGAGTCAGGCCGGGGGGTTCCAGCCCGAGGGCCGCGCCGCACTGCTCCAGAAAACGCCCCCGCTGGATGGCCAGAAAGGCGCTGTGGGCAGCGTTCTGCGTGACACAAGCCCTGTGGAGTTCCCGCGCCAGGAGCACGCGCAGGTTTTGGGCACTGTCGGGGGCGTCACACAAGGGCGCGCAGGCAGGGGACTCGGCAAGGGGACAGGAGGGTGCGGCCAGGCTGGGAGCGGGAACGTCGGAGCGGTGCAGATTCTCGAGGATCGTGCGCAGGGGCAGCCAGACGGCAGGGGAGGGCGTTCGCTGCCGGTCCGGCGGCTGCGCCGGAGGCAGGCCCGGGAGCCCGCTGTCCGCAGGCGGTGGCGCGGCGAAGAACGCCGTTGCACTCAGCTCCTGGCGGGTCGCTCCGCGACTGTTATCCTGTTCAGGTCTCATGCTGACCGCTCCTGACCTGGCGGGCATCTGAACTGCAGGGCCTGATCCCATGCAGATTATTCCTCAATACGCCTCATACCAGGGCAATATGCGGGTGTCAAGGTATAAGTTTTGGAAAAAGGCGGGTGCCGAAAGTAGGCTACCGATCAGCCGGGGAATTTTTCCATGAAGCGCCGCTCGGCCGCAGCAGTGCCGATGACCAGCAGCGAGGCCGCGGCGGCCAGGGGCCTGGTCGGGTCGGGGTTGATTTCCAGCTCCTCCTCGTGCCCCACGGCGATGACGCTGCAGCCCGTGTCCTGGCGGATGCCGCTCTCGATGAGGGACTTGCCCGCCAGGGAGGCGTGGGCCTGGACCTTGAAGATGTTCAGCCCCTCGGTGAGCATGAGCACCTTGCCCGGGCTGAGCAGATTGATCACGGTGTTGGCCGCCAGGGAGGAATAGGACATGACCAGGTCCGCACCGGCCTTGTGCAGCACCGTGATGTTGCGGTCCAGGGTGGCGCGGCTGATGATCTGAATGTTGGGGCGCAGGCGGCGGCAGTAGATGGTGAGATAGATGTTCAGGTCGTCGTTGTGGGTGGTGACGAAGACCGAAGGCGCTTCGCGGATGCCGGCGGCCAGCAGCACGTCCAGGTCCGAGGCGCTGCCCAGGACGTAATGGGCGTCCGGGCGGATGAACTTGGGGTTCTTTTCCACGACGCGGTATTCCACGCCCCTGCGGATGAGGGTCTCGGCCGCGGCCCGACCCACCCGGCCACCGCCGAGGATGAGCACCGGTGCCGTGGCCGGGGGCAGGGGGCCCACAAAGGCGTCGTAGCGTGCCAGCTGCTCCTTGGTTCCGGCCAGGATGAGCACGGAATTGGGCGTGATCACGGTTTCCGGGCGGGGCATCTCGATGTGCCCGCGCTCCCAGAGGCCCACCACGTTCATGCCCGTGGCCTCGCGCAGGCCGCAGTCTCGGATGGTGCGCCCCACCAGGGGGGTGGACAGGGCCGGTGCCTCGGCGATGTGCAGCTCGTTGAAGCTGCCGATGACGTTGGAGCGTTCGCCGGTGCCCATGGTGCGGCGGGCCAGCATCTCGCCCAGCATGCGCATGAACTGGTAGACGTGGGTGGCGCCGGCCAGTTGCAGGATGTCCAAGGACTCCTCGGACTCGGCATTGGCCACGATGGGCACCCGGGGCGCCACCTCGCGGATGGTGAAGGCGGCGTTGGTGTTCTTCATATCGTCGGAGAGCGCCACCACCATGGCCGCTTTGGCGGCGCGCAGCTTGGTGTAGGTGATGGAATCGTCGGAATCGCCCACCACGGCCTTGATGCCCTGGTCCACCAGCTCCAATGCCTGCTGCACCTCGGGCACCAGGAGGCAGTAGGTGTAGTTGAACTGCTTGAGTCGGGCCACCAGGCTCAGGGCGATGGGGTCGAGCCCCACGATGATGATGTGCCCGGCCATGTTCTCGGGCAGTTCGCGGGGCACCCGGGACCTGCTCTGGGCCTCCAGGAACGGCGCGTAGAAGAACTGGATGAAGGTGAAGGGCAGCATGACCAGCAGGAACACGATGCCCGAGAGCAGCACCACGATGGAGAAGAGGCGTCCCACGTCGCTGGTGAAGGTGATGTCGCCGAAGCCCAGGGTGGACATGACCGTGAGGGTCCAATAGAGCCCGGTGAGCCAGGAGTGTTCCTGGCCTTCGCGTTCCATGAGCACGTGGAAGAGCACGCTGTACAGCCCCATGAAGATGAGCAGGAACAGGACGAACTTGAAGAGCGAACGCAGGTTGCGCTGGGTGCGCCGATCCTGGACGAAATAGGCGATCTGGGCGGGTATGAACTTCATGGCAAGGCGCTTCCCTCGCGGGCCAGGGGAGACCCCGGCCCGGTTCAGGCAGGCTGTTTCTGGGCCTTGGCCTGACGCCGCTTCTTCCACTCATGGAAGCGGTTGGCGTAGTCCGGGGCCTTCTGGAAGCAGAACACGCCGATCATGGCCGTGAGGATGACGTAGACGCCGCTGAAGATCCGCAGCTGCGGCGCGGCCATGCTGGCGATGATGGCCGAGAATTCCCCCCGCTGGACCATGGACAATCCGGCCCTGGCCGCGATCTTGGGCGAGAGCCCGGAGATGCGCCCCCCGTAGTAACCGGTGAGGATCTTGCCCACCACGGCCCAGACCACGCAGAGCCCGAGCAAGAGCGGCATGGGCACGCCCTCGCCCAGGTGCACGGTGGTGCCGAACCAGAAGAAGAAGAAGGGCAGCATGATGTTGCGCAAGGGGATGAAGAGCTGTTCGAGGTCGTGGGCCTTGCCGGTCTCGGAGAGCATGACCCCGGCCAGGAAGGCGCCCAGGATCTCGGAGAGCCCCAGCCAGAGGGCCAGCCCGGCGTAGCCCAGGGCGATGCCCGCGGCAAAGAGGGGCATGAAGTCTTTCTGGATGTTCTTGGCGATGAACAGGTGCATGCGTCGGAAGCCGTAGTAGGCGATGACCACGGCCCCGGCCACGAACAGAGTGATCTTGAGCACCAGTCCGGCGGTGAAGCCCAGGGTCATTTCGCCCCCGGCGCTGGATGCGGCGATGAAGGTCACCAGCAGGGGGGCCACCAGGTCCTCGAAGATCAGCAGTCCCAGGATGAATTCGGCCTCGGGGTTGGCCAGGCGCTTTTCGTCCTCCAGGAGCTTGACGGAGATGGAGGAGCTGGTGGCGTAGGCCACGGAGCCGATGATGAAGCCGGCCATGGGGTCGAGCCCCAGGAGCAGGGCCAGGAGCATGGCACCGCCGAGGTTCAGGATTACGTCCAGGAGCCCGGCGGGCCAGATGCGGCGCCCCACGTCCATCATGCGGATCAGGGGGAATTCCAGCCCCACGATGAAGAACAGGAACACGATGCCGATTTCCGCGGCGATGTGGATGTGCTCGTTGTGGCTGAAGAACCCGGCCATGACGATGCCGAGCAGGATGTAGATCAGGACCGAGGGCACCTTGATCCGCAGGGACGTGACGCAGGCCCCGAAGAAGGTGATGAGCACCGCACCGGCCAGGAGCAGAAACGGCAGGCTATCCATGAAACCTCACCATGGGTGTTGTCGAAGCCGGGAGGGTGGACGGCAGCTCAGCTGCAGAGCCGTTCCAGGGCCTTGGTCTGCTCGCGCGAGCCAATGGCCATGAGCACGTCCCCGGGGGTGATGATCTCGGAAATGTCCGGGCTGCCGATGATCGCGCCGTTCCGGTCGATACCGATGATGGTGGACCCGGTGCGCTTGCGGGCCTGGGATTCGGCAATGGTCTTGCCGGCCAGGTCGCAGCCGGGCAGCACCTTGATCCAGTCGATGCGCACGGACTTGAGCAGCAGCTCCATGCGGTCGTCGGCCACGGGCTGGTAGTCCACGCCCAGGAGGATGGTGCCCAGCTGGCGGGCCTCCTCGTCGCTGAACTGGGCGCTGACCACCGGGTCGTCGTCCGGGTCGTCGAAGTAGTAGATCTCCCTGTTGCCGGTGAGATGCAGCAGGACCACGATGTGCTTTCCCGCCAAGGTGGTCATGGCGTACTTTTTTCCGATGCCGGGCAGATCCGAAGTCTTGATGTCCATGCTCGCCTCCAGCGTCACGGGTGGATGTGCGCTGTCTACCCGCAAACCCGGGACTTGTAAACGAATACCGCTTTCGATCCCGCCGTTGCGGGGGCGTTGCCAAAGCCCGCGCCAGTGGGTATCAGGCTCGGCGGAGGCGCCATGCAGACACCACATCCCACGCGCGGACACATCCCCCTGGACGAACGGCTCATCGTGGCCCTGGACCTGCCGGATCGCGCCGGGGCCGAGGCCCTGGTGGAGCTCCTGGCCCCCACGGTCCGCTATTTCAAGGTCGGCCTGGAGCTGTTCCTGGCCGAGGGCTTCCCCATGGTGCAGAGCATTCTGGACCGGGGCTGCAAGGTCATGCTCGACCTGAAGTTCTACGATGTGCCCAACACCGTGGCTGCCGCGGTGCGCCAGGTGGTCCGCCGGGGGGTGTCCCTGGCCACCCTGCACGGCGACCCGGCCATTCTCCGCGCCGCGGCCCAGGCCGCCCAGGCGGACGCCCGGACCGTGGCCACGCCCGAGGGTGCGCCCCCTCCGTGCGGTCTGCTGGCCGTCACGGCCCTGACCAGCCTCTCCCAGGAGGACCTGCAGGCCATGGGCTACTCCGGCGAGGTGGAGGACCTGGTGCTGCAGCGGGCCGCCCTGGCCAAGGCCGCGGGGTTGTGGGGCGTGGTCTGCTCCCCCCGGGAGATTGTGCGCCTGCGCCGGGAGCTGGGGCCGGAACTCTGCATCGTCACCCCGGGCATCCGCCCCGCCGACGCCGCCGCCGACGATCAGAAGCGCACCGCCACGCCGGGCCGCGCCATGGCCGACGGTGCCGACCACATCGTGGTGGGGCGCCCCATCCGCTTGGCCCCCGATCCCCTGGCCATGGCCCGGCGCATCCAGGAGGAGATCGCCACGGCCCTGGGCTGAGCCCCCTCCTGCTTCCAGCGGCGCGGTTTTGCGCGGGAAAGCTGGCGTTCCCCGTGATTTTTGGGTACGTTCGGCGCAAAGACCTGGACCGCAGCCGCCAAGGAGGGGACCATGCGCAGATTCCTCACGCTATGTCTGGGGCTCGCCCTGTTGCTCAGCGGATGCGCCTTTGGCGCGCATCAGGGCCCGACCTTGCAGGCCCAAGCCAGGGGCGCCGCTCCCCTTGAACGCCTTGCGGATACGGACGGCGACGGCGTGCCGGACCTGCGGGACGAGTGCCCGGCCTCGGCCCCGGGCCTGGCCGTGGATGCCCTGGGTTGCCCCTTGCCTTTGTACGTGCGGCTCACCGTGCCCCTCCAGGCCGGTAGCGTGCAGGAGACCCCGGTGCTGCAGCGTCAGCTGGAGCGTCTGGCCCTGCTCCTGCGCGAGAATCCCGAGAGTCGGCTTCAGATCGAGGGGCACGGCGGCCTGCCCGGTCAGGACGCCCTCTCCCTGACCTGGGCCCAGAACCTGCGCGAGCGCCTGATCCGCCAGCACGGACTGGATCCGGCCCGCATCGACGTGCAAGGGCTGGGGTTCACCCGCCCCCTGGTGTCTGGCGACAGCGTGGAGGCCCGTGCGCGCAACCAGCGGCTGGAGCTGGCCCTGCAGGGCTACTACAGCAGCCGCAGCCGGGTGGCGGTGCCTCTGCAGGCCGCGCCCCCACACGTGGCGGGGCAGGTTGTCGGGCCGCAGGAACGCCCCTTGCCGCGGGTGGCCGTGGAGCCCCTGCAACTGCGCTTCGCCTACGGCGGCACGGACCTGGAACCCCGGGACGCGGCCCTGCTGGAAGAACTGGGGCAGCAGCTCCAGGCCCGTCCCGAACTGCGCGTCCAACTGGTGGGGCACACCGATTCCCATGGCTCCGCCGCCTTCAACCTGGACCTCTCCCGCCGCCGCGCCGAGCAGGTCAAGCAGCTCCTGGTGAGCCGCTTCGGCATCGAGTCCCGGCGCGTCCTCTGCGACGGGCGCGGCAAGGCCGAACCCATTGCCGACAATGCCAGCGACGCCGGTCGGGCCCTGAACCGGCGCGTCAGCGCCACCCTGCTGCAACCCGGCGAGCCCGTGCCCCTGCCGGAAC
>CAZNSV010000027.1:0-15893 GCA_964575775.1 uncultured Desulfovibrionaceae bacterium | reverse complement strand
ACTTCGACGGCCTGCGCATCGACGCCGTGGCCTCCATGCTCTACCTGGACTACTCCCGCGAGGAAGGGGAGTGGGTGCCCAACGTTTTCGGCGGCAAGGAGAACATCGAGGCCATCGACTTCCTCAAGGAGCTCAACAAGACCGTGCACGGACACTACCCCGGCGCCATGATGGTGGCCGAGGAGTCCACGGCCTGGCCCGGGGTCTCCCGCCCCCTGTACACCGGGGGGCTGGGCTTCACCTTCAAGTGGAACATGGGCTGGATGCACGACACCCTGGAGTACTTCACCAAGGAGCCCGTGCACCGCGCCTACCACCACAACAACCTGACCTTCTCTATGCTCTACGCCTTCACGGAGAATTTCGTGCTGCCCATGTCCCACGACGAGGTGGTGCACGGCAAGCGTGCCCTGCTGGCCAAGATGCCCGGGGACCAGTGGCAGCAGTTCGCCAACCTGCGCCTGTTCTTCAGCTATCTCTGGGCGCATCCGGGCAAGAAACTCCTCTTCATGGGCGGCGAGCTGGGGCAGTGGAACGAGTGGGATTCCCAGTCCCGGCTGGACTGGGAACTCCTGGAGTATCCCAACCACCAGGGCATCCGGGACCTGGTGCGCGAGCTCAACCACCTGCAGCGCGGCCACGGGGCCATGCACCAGGAGGACCACGACTGGACCGGATTCCAGTGGGTGGACTTCTCGGACTACCGGGCCTCGGTGATCAGCTTTCTGCGCAAGGCGCCCGGACAGCGCCCCCTGCTCTGGGTCTTCAACTTCACCCCCGTGGTGCGTGAGGGCTATTGCGTGGGCTGCCCCTTCGGGGGGCTCTGGCGGGAGCTCTTCAACTCCGACTCCGAGCTCTTCGGCGGCTCCAACGTGGGCAATGGCGGGCTGGTCCAGGCCCGGGAGGCCGGGCTGGGCAATCTGCCCTTCACGCTGGCCCTGACCCTGCCGCCCCTGGGCGCCCTGGCCCTGACCCCGGCCGAAGACTGAGGCCGCAGGGCAAGGATCCCGAACCCAGGGCAAGCGGCGCGGGGTTTATCTTTGCCCTGGAGCTGTGGTAGGGTTCTTCCAAAAGCCACCCTTGCGCTGCAGGCCCAGGCCTGGAGCCATGCGCAAAACCCCCAGCCCCCCGGGAGGTACCCAGGTGCAGCCAGGACCCGCCAAGCTCGGTCCGGAGCGCTATCGCTTCAATCTCTGGGCCCCCAACTGCAACAAGGTCTACCTGGAGCTCCTGGAGAAGAACTGCAGGGGCGAGCCCGTGGTGGCCCGCAGCCAGACCATGGACCGCCTGCCCCGCGGCTGGTGGAGCGCCGAGGCCGACGGCCTGGATGACGGGGGCCTGTACCGCTACCGCCTGGACCGCAACCTGACGCGACCGGATCCGGCCTCCCACAGCCAGCCCATGGACGTGCACGGCCCTTCGGCCCTGGTGGATCACGAGGCCTTTGTCTGGCAGGTGCGGGACTTCCGCCCCCCGCCCTTGGACGAGTTGGTGCTCTACGAGCTGCACCTGGGCACCTTCACCCCCGAGGGGACCTGTGACGCGGCCTGCGCGCGGTTGGACGACCTGGTCCACCTGGGCGTCAACGCCGTGGAGCTCATGCCCGTGGCCCAGTTCCCGGGCAGCCGCAACTGGGGCTACGACGGCGCCTACCCCTATGCCGTGCAGCGCAGCTACGGCGGCCCCGAGAGCTTCAAGCGCTTCGTGGACGCCTGCCACGCCCGGGGCCTGGCCGTGCTTCTGGACGTGGTCTACAACCACCTGGGCCCTGAAGGAAACTACCTGGGTGATTGCGGCCCCTACTTCACCGACCACTACACCACCCCCTGGGGGCGGGCCGTGAACTTCGACGGCCCCGATTCCGACGCGGTGCGGGACTTCTTCCTGCACAACGCCCTGCACTGGTACCGGCACTACCGGGTGGACGGCCTGCGTCTGGACGCCGTGCACGCCATCTTCGACGCACGCCCCCTGCACTTTCTTGCCGAGCTGGCCCAGGAGACCCGGCGCTTCGAGGCCGCTGCCGGGCGCCCCATCCTGCTCATCGCCGAGAGCGACCGCAACGACCCGCGCCTGGTCCTGCCTCCGGAGCGCGGTGGCTACGGCCTGGACGCCGTGTGGAGCGACGACTTTCACCACAGCCTCCACGCCCTGCTCACCGGTGAAAGCGCCGGCTACTACCAGGATTACGGCAGCGTGGAGCACCTGGCCCTCAGCCTGGGGCAGGGTTTTGCCTATCAGGGGCAGTACTCCGCCTTTCACCGCAGGGGGCACGGCGCGGACGCCTCGCGCCTGTCCGGAGCGGCCCACGTGATCTGCTGCCAGAACCACGACCAGACCGGCAACCGCATGCTCGGGGAGCGCCTGGCCGCCCTGGTGCCCTTCGAGGCACTGAAGGTCGCCGCCGGGTTGCTGCTCTTCGCCCCGGCCACGCCCCTGCTCTTCATGGGCGAGGAATACGGCGAGACGCGCCCCTTCCTCTATTTCATCTCCCACCTGGACCAGAAGCTGGTGGCCGCCGTGCGCAAGGGGCGCAGACTCGAATTCAACCACCCGTCCCGCAAGGGCGGTCCTCCGGACCCCCAGGACCCGGGCACCATGAAACGCTGCATCCTGGACTGGGAGCGCCGCAACAGCCCGGACCAGCGGGAACTCCTGGAGTTCCACCGCGAATGCCTGCGTCTGCGTCGCGCCCTGCCCCCCCTGCGCACCCGGGCCAAGGCCTGGACCCGAACCTGGCCTGACAACGAGCTGCGGACCCTGGCCATGTTGCGCAGCCAGGGGCAGTGCCACGCCCTGTGCCTGTGCAACCTGCACCCGGACGCGGAGCGCAGCTTCAGCCTGGCTGCCTACGGCCCCGCCGGGAGCTGGGACAAGATACTGGACTCCTCGGACACCACCTGGGGCGGCCCCGGCGCCCTGCCCGCGCCCGAGGGTCAGGCCCTGCTGCGCCCCTTGTCCCTGGCCCTTTTCTCCCTGCAGGAGTGCGCCCCATGAAACGCTACATCTGCATCCACGGCCATTTCTACCAACCACCCCGCGAGAACCCCTGGCTGGAAGAGGTGGAACTACAGGACACGGCCGCGCCCTTTCACGACTGGAACCAACGCATCACGGCCGAATGCTACGGCCCCAACACCTGTTCGCGAATTCTGGACCACGGGGGACGCATCCTCGACATCGTGAACAACTACGCGCGCATCAGCTTCAATTTCGGCCCCACCCTGCTCTCCTGGCTGCAGCGGCACCAGCCCGAAGTCTATGGCGCCATCCTGGAGGCGGACCGCCAGAGCCGGGAGCGCTTTTCCGGGCACGGCTCGGCCCTGGCCCAGGTCTACAACCACATGATCATGCCCCTGGCCAACGAGCGGGACAAGCGCACCCAGCTGCTCTGGGGGCTGGAAGACTTCCGGCGCCGCTTCGACCGAGAAGCCGAAGGCCTCTGGCTGCCCGAGACCGCCGTGGACCTGGAAACCCTGGACCTGGCCGCGGAACTGGGCATTCTCTTTACCATCCTGGCGCCGCGCCAGGCCGCCCGGATACGACGGCTGGATAAGAACGCCCTCTGGCAGGACGTGAGCGATTCACGCGTGGACCCCACTACGCCCTACCGTTGCAGCCTGCCCTCGGGGCGCAGCATCGCCCTGTTCTTCTACGACGGCCCCATCTCCCAGGACCTGGCCTTCGGCGACATGCTCCAACGCGGCGAGTCCTTCCACAACCGGCTCATGGCCGCCTTCACGGACAACGGGCGCCCCTGGCCGCAGCTGGTGCACGTGGCCACGGACGGCGAGACCTACGGACATCATCACACCCACGGCGAAATGGCCCTGTCCTGGGCCATCCGGCTCATCGAGGAAGACCCGGAGGTGGAGCTGACCAATTACGGCGAGTATCTCGAGCTGCACCCGCCCCGCTGGGAAGCGGAAATCTTCGAGAACTCCTCCTGGAGCTGCATCCACGGTGTGGAGCGCTGGCGCGCGGACTGCGGCTGCAACTCGGGGCTGCGTTCCGGCTGGAATCAGGCCTGGCGCCGCCCCCTGCGCGAGGGGGTGACCCGGCTCGGCCAGCGGCTGGACACCATTTTCGGGGACCAGGGCGCACGCTACTTCAAGGACCCGTGGCTGGCACGGGACCACTACGCGGCCCTGCTGCTGGACCGCTCAGCCAGCGCGGTGAGCGCCTACCTGGAGCGGCACGCCCGGCTCGCCCTCACACCCCAGGAGTCCGTCCAGGCCCTCAAGTTTCTGGAGATGCAGCGTTTCGGCCAGCTGACCCAGACCAGCTGCGCCTGGTTCTTCGACGAAATCACCGGCATCGAGGCCGTGCAGATCATGCAGTACGCGGTGCGGGCCATCCAGCTGGCCGAGGAACTCTCCGGGGAGTACCTGGAGGATGAATTCCTGGGCTTTCTGGACCAGGCCAAGAGCAACCTGGGGGGCACGGGGGCCGAGGCCTACCGCAAGTTCGCCAAGCCGGCCAAGGTGGACCTGCTGCGCGTGGCGGCCCACTACGCCATCACCTCGCTCTTCGAGGAGTACCCCCATGAGTACGACTTCGCCCAGTACAGCGTGGTCTCGGACATCTACCACCGCGTGCAGGCCGGGCGCTCCAGGCTCTGCACCGGCAAGGCCCGCATGACCTCCCAGGTCACCCGCGAGTACTCCGTGTTCCAGTTCGCGGTGCTGCACCCCGGGGACCACAACCTCTCCTGCGGCGTGACCTTTTTCCGCGACCTGGAGAGCTACCGGGGCATGGAGCGCGAGCTGGCCACGGCCTTCGAGCACGGCAACATCGCCGAGTCCATCCGCCTGATGAACGAGCACTTCGGCAAGAACATCTTTTCGGTGCAGCACCTCTTCCGGGACGCCCAGCGTCGGGTGGTGGGCGAGGTCCTGGAGCCGGCCTTTTCCTTGGCCGAGGCCTCCTACCGCCAGATCTACGAGAGCAACTACACCATCCTCAACTTTCTTGAGCACCTGCGCATCCCGCCCCCCAGCCACTTCCTGGACGCGGCACGCCATGTGGTGAACACGGACCTCAAGAGACTCTTCGACCACGACGAGATCGACATCCAGGCCCTGGACACCCTCCTGGGCGAGGCCCGAAAATGGAACCTGCAGCTGGAGCTCGAGACCCTGGGCTTCAAGGCCGCGGGCTGGGTCAATCGCCGGGTGCAGGACCTGGCCCGCCTGCCCGAGGACCTGCTCCTGGCCGAGAGCCTGCAGCGCGTGCTGGAACATCTGCAGCCGCTGCCCCTGGGACTGCACATCTGGTCGGCCCAGAACACCTTTTTCCGGCTCTGGAAGGAGCTTTCCCCGGCCCTGCAGGAACAGGTCGCCGCCGGCGGAAGCCTGGCCCGACAGCGCCTGGACTGCTTGACGGCCCTGGGCGAGTTGCTGCGCGTGAGGCCGTCGTGAACGCCCCCCGCTGTACCTACCGCCTGCAACTGCGTCCGGGCTTCGGTTTCGCGGACTGCGCCCGGGTGGCGCCCTACCTGGCGGCCCTGGGCGTGTCGCACATCTACGCCTCGCCCATCTTCCGGGCACGCCCGGGTTCGGAGCATGGCTACGACGTCTGCGACCCCACGGACCTGAACCCCGAGTTGGCGCCCGAGGGGGTGCCCCCCGCCGAAGCCTTCAAGAACTGCTTTAACGTTATCAAACAGGCCGGACTGGCCTGGCTGCAGGACATCGTGCCCAACCACATGGCCGTCACCGGGCACAATCCCGCCCTGGTGGACCTCTTGGAGAACGGCGAGGCCTCACGCTTTCACCCCTTTTTCGACATCGACTGGCAACACCCCCTGGAGAGCATTCGCGGCCGCATGCTGGCCCCCTTTCTCGGCGGTTTCTACGGCGACACCCTCGAAAGGGGGGAGATCCGCCTGGGCTTCGATGCCGCGGGCTTTTTCGTCCGCTATCACGATCTGCGCCTGCCCCTGCGTCTGGACTCCTATGCCCGCATCCTGACCCTGGGGCTGGAGCGCCTGCGGGACGCGCTGGGTCGCGAGGCCCCGGAGTACGTCAAGCTCCTGGGCATCCTCTACACCATCAAGGGGCTGCCCCAGGAGGACCCCCAGCAGGAGCGCTACTACCAGATCCAATTCATCAAGCGCATGCTCCACGAGCTCCAGGAGCAAAGCGAGGCCGTGCGCGAGCACATCCGGCGCAACCTGGACGTGTTCAACGGCGAGGACACCGAGGACCGCCCCGGCAACCGCTTCGACCTGCTCAACACCCTGCTCAACGAGCAGTACTTCCGTCTCTCCTTCTGGAAGGTGGCCGGGGAGGAGATCAACTACCGTCGCTTTTTCAGTATCAACGACCTCATTTCCCTGCGTGTGGAGGACGAGCGGGTCTTCCGGCAGACGCATGCCCTGATCCTGGACTACGTGCAGCGAGGGTTTTTCGCGGGGCTGCGCGTGGACCACATCGACGGGCTCTATGACCCCTCGGCCTACTGCAAGCGTCTGCGCGACCAGGCCCCGGACGCCTACCTGGTGGTGGAGAAGATTCTCATGGCCGAGGAGCCCCTTCCGGCCTTCTGGCCCATCCAGGGCACCACTGGCTACGATTTCACGTCCCTGATCTGCCGCCTCTTCGTACCCCCGGACCTGGCTTCGGCCTTCGACGCCCTCTACAAGGGGCACGCAGTCCGGCGCCCCTCTTTGACCCGGCTCATCGCCCGCAACAAGCGCAAGATTCTGGAAAGCCACATGGCCGGGGACGTGGAGAACCTGGCGCGGCAGGTGAACCGCGTCTCCAGCCTGGACCGCCGGGGCTTCGACATCACCCTGCTCTCCCTCAAGCGGGCCATTTCGGAGCTGATGATCAACTTCCCGGTCTACCGTACCTACATCTCCTTCGACGCCTTCCGCCCCGCGGACCTGGCCTACATCCGCTCGGCCATCCGCCTCACCCGGCGCAAGAACCCGGAGCTGGCCGCGGAACTGGATTTCCTTGAGCGTTTCCTGATCCTCGACTTCGACGAAAGCAGCCCAGAAGAGGACCGGCGGCTCTGGATCCAATTCGTCATGCGCTTCCAGCAGTTCACCGGACCGCTCATGGCCAAGGGCGTGGAGGACACCACCTTCTACGTCATGAACCGCCTGCTCTGCCTCAACGAGGTGGGCTCGGACCCCGGGGACTTCGGCCTGGAACCCGCGGCCGTGCACAGCGCCCTGCTGGAGCGCCGGCGTCATTGGCCCCAGACCATGAACGCCACCGCCACCCACGACACCAAGCGCGGGGAGGACGCACGGCTGCGTCTGGCCGCCCTGGCCCAGCTGCCCGCCGCGTTCCAGACCGCGCTCAAGTCCTTCCGGCTCCCCAGACCCGCCAGGCAGCCAGCCGAGACCGGGAGCGCCCCCCTCCGGGTGGACCCCAACGACGCCTACTTCCTCTTCCAGACCCTCCTGGCCACCTGGCCCTGCCAGGAGAGCGGCCCCGAATCCCCGGACGGCGCCACCTACCGTGAGCGCATCCGCGCCTATATGATCAAGGCCCTGCGTGAAGGCAAGGAGCGCTCCAGCTGGATCTCCCCGGACCTGGACTACGAGGCCCGGGTCCTGGACCTCGTGGACCGGCTGCTCAAGCCTGGACGCAGCGCCTTTCGCAAGGGGTTCCTGCCCCTGCAGCAACACACCGCCCGCCTGGGTATGCTCTATTCCCTGGGGCAGCTGCTCTGCAAACTCACGGCCCCTGGCGTGCCGGACATCTACCAGGGCTGCGAATTCTGGGACCTCTCCCTGGTGGACCCGGACAACCGCCGCCCCGTTGACTTCGCGGCCCGAGAGCGGGCCCTGGCGGAGTTGCAGGCGGACTTTGCCGCCGCTCCCCGGGAGCTGCTCCCCCGGCTCCTCGCTGCACCGGAAAACGGCTGGGTGAAACTCTTCACCCTCTGGCGGACCCTGAACGCGCGCGCCGCGGCCGAAGAGCTCTTTCGCCAGGGCGACTACAGCCCCTTGCATTGCCAAGGCCCCCACGCCGAGGCCCTCTTCGGCTACACCCGGCACCTGGAGTCCCAGACGGCCCTGGTGCTCTTCCCCTGCCGCACGCCAGGCCTGCACAACGAGATCTTCCCCCTCACCCCCGCGTGGGGCGAATACTGGCGCGAGACCCGCTGCCGCACCGACCCCGAGGACCTGCTCCAGCCGGGCACCCTGCTCCGCAACGCCTACACCGACGCCACACTGCGCGTACCGGAACAGGGCCTGCCCGTGGCCCAGCTCCTGGAGGGCTTTCCCGTGGCCCTGTGGCTGACCGCGATACCGGCCTGAGGGGGTTGTACGTAGCTTTCCGGACACATGCGTATCAGGCTGCACTCACTTCTTGACAGCGGCATGGTTCTCTTCCAAACTGGCTTGGTTTGCCTACAACGCCCCCTTCGTGTTGCAGGGGCGTATCGCATTGCGCAACCACAACAACCCAGTGAGGAACCCGGTCCATGAGCAACCAGACCCCGACGCCCGATGCCGCTCCCGAGCAGCACCAGCAGCCGCCTCTCGACTTGAGCATCATCCGCTCCACCAAGAGCATGACCAAGGCCGCTTTCGTCATTGCCGTCATTGCCGTCCTGCTGGCCGGCATCCTGTTCATCCGCCTCCCGGCCATGGTGGTCAGCCAGACCAACGGCTTCAAGGACAGGGTGAAGTCCCTGGAAAGCGGACAGGAGCACCTGGCCCAGGCCATCCAGTCCGGACAGGAAGCGCTGCAGCAGCAGCTGGCTGACGTGCAGGAACGCCTTGCCGCCGTGGAAGAGCTGCCCCAGATCCTGCAGCAGAAGATGGAGGCCGCCGTGCTGGCCGAAATGGCCCACAAGGCCCAGTACCTGGCCGCCCAGAGCAACGACGCCGACCGCAAGGCCCAGTTGGAGCAGGTCAATGCCCTGCTGGCCGCCCTGCAGGGGTTGGCCCCGGCCCCTGCGGCAGAAGCCGCTCCGGAAGAGGCACCGGCCGAGGAAGCTGCCGAGGAAGCCGCGCCTGCAGAGCTGCCCGAAAGCTCCGCCCTGGAGAGCGTGGAGCAGGCCGTGCTGCCTGGCAGCGAAGCCCCGGCCGAGCCTGCCGCCACGGAAGAGGCCACGGTGGCCGGTGAAACCCCTGCCCAGGAAGAGACTGCCGAGGCTGCCGAGGAGACCGCTGCCGAGGAAGCTGCCGAGGAAGAGGCTGCCCCGGCTGAAGAAGCCGCCGCTGAAGAAGCTGCTGCTGAAGAGGCCGCTCCTGCCGAAGCCGCTGCCGAGGAAGCTGCGGCCCTGCCTGTCAGCTCCGCCCTGGAGAGCGTGCAGAACGCCGTGCTGCCTTGTGCCGATGAGGCTGCCGCAGAGGCTGCTCCGGCCGAGGAAGCTCCTGCCGAGGCCGCCGCTGAAGCTCCTGCCGCCAATAACGCCAAGAACGGCTGGGTCAAGGACTAGAGCAGTTTAACTTTTACAAGTTTAGATACTCTTGTGCAGTTCCCTGAAACTAGGGAACATCGTTGCAGGGCAGAGCCCTGTTTCGAGGCGAAACTGCACTGACCGACTTACCTACCTCCGGCCGCAGCTGCCGTCGCCCCCAGCGCTGGGGGAACGCGCCGGAGCACCGTATCCATCGCCAAAGGGGGGGGCCGCCACGCGACCCTCCCTTTTTTCCATCCGGAGTCGCGGCTCATGCCTACTGGCGGGCCGAGCCGCCTTGACGGCACTCCGGCGTTTACAGCCGCCGCGCTCTGGCGTAGCGTGAATTGGGCTGCCCTGCGGAAAATCCAGCAGCCGAACATCCAGCAGAGAGTGCCTGTAACATTGCCATGACCGCAGACCGGTTCTTCACTCTTACCGCCCCTGGGCACAACTCCGCCCGGCCCGACCAAGGTCCGGGGCGGGGTTTCGCGGTTCTGCCCCTGCTGCTCCTGCTCTTCCTGGCAGCCACCGACGCCAAGCCGCTGTGGGCGGCCCAGGGGCTGGGGCTGCGCGACTTCGTGCTGGACAGTCGCGAAGGCGCCCTGAGCCTGCGCTTCAGCCTCGAGCTGCAAGAGCTGGATCAGGTGCAGGCCCGGCTCCTGGAGGGCGAGCCCCTGGCCCTGGTCTGCCGGGCCGTGCTCAAGCGCAAGCGGGGCTACTGGCTGGACGAGGCCCTGGCCACCGGCGCCTTCCGGGCCGTGCTCCGGGCCGACCGTCAAGAACAGCTCTTCATCCTGGAGTTGCCGGACGGCGACCGCCTGCAGAGCACAACCCTCAAGGACTTGTTCAACAAGGGCTTCAGCGGTTTGTCCCTGTACCTCGGCCCCTTTTCGCAGCTGCAGCGTGGCGAGGCCTACAGCGTGGAGTTGCAGGCCGCCCTGGTGCCGCGCCGCATCCCGGCCTGGAAGCGCTGGACCCTGTTCTTCGCCTCTTTCGACGTGGTGCCCGAGGCCCGCTACCAGATGGATTTCGACTACTAGAGCATGTTAACTTTGAAAAAGCCTGGATGCTCTTGTGCAGTTCCCTGAAACAATGGAACATTGTTGCAGGCCAGAGCCTTGTTTCAAGGCGAAACTGCACTAGCGCTCCTTAGGACTGCCATGGACCAGCCGCGCCAGACCATCCGCATCAATCCCCCGGACGAACGCGAACGGCGGCGCCGACGTCGCGAGCTCTGGCTGGCAGGGGGGCTCTTTCTGCTGGTGGTGGTCCTCTCGGTGGTGGAGCTCAAGTTCCTGGGCGTCAACGTCTACCTCTTCCTCGCACTCTTCAACCTCAACTTCATCTTTCTCCTGGTGGTCCTGCTCCTGGTGGTGCGCAACGGCGTGAAGCTCATGCTGGAGCGCCGCCGCAACGTGTTGGGCGCCCGACTGCGCTCCCGCCTCGTCCTGGCCTTCATCTCCCTGTCCCTCATCCCCACCGTGCTCATGTACCTGGTCAGCGTCCAGTTCGTGCAGACCTCGGTGGAGTATTGGTTCAACTCCCAGGTGGGCAGCTCCATGGAGCAGGCCCTCGAGGTGGGCGAGTCCGTGGCCCTCTGGGGGCAGGAGCGGCTGGAGTTGACCGCCCGCAACCTGGCCCAGCAGCTGCCCCCTTTGCCCGCGCCGGAGCATCCCGAAGGGAGTGCCCTGCTGCAGGACTGGCTGGCCACCCAGGCCAAGGCCAACAACATGGTGCTGCTGGGCGTCCTGGACCCTGAACAGCGCGACCTGGCCTGGGCCTGGACACCGCGCTTCGAGCACGCCTGGCGCACGGAGATGTCCGCCACGGTGGACTGGGGGCCGACCACGGAGGGCTTGCGCTTCTGGTCACGGTGGTGGCCCGGAGCCGGCGAGGACTTCATCATCGGCGTGCTGCCCCTGGACGGGGGCGGCGCCGGTCCTGCCGGATACCTGGTGCTGGGCAAACGCATGGGCTCCGGGCTCCTGGCCCGGCTGGACATGATCAGCAGGGGCGTGGAGGAGTACCGCAAGCTCAACACCCTCAAGCAACCGTTGAAGGTTGCCCTGTTCTTCATCATGGGCGTGCTGGCCCTGCTCATCATCTTCGGGGCCATGTGGTTCGGGTTCCGGCTGGCCAAGGAGCTGTCCGCGCCCATCCTGGCGCTGGCGGAAGGCACCGAGCGCATCGCGCGGGGGGATCTCTCCGTACGCCTGGAGGACAACTCCCGGGACGAGCTGGGGCTCCTGGTGCGCTCCTTCAACCGCATGGCCGCGGACCTGGAGGCCATGCGCCAGGGGCTCACCGAGGCCAATCTGCAGCTGGAGGGCTCCAACGAGGCCCTGGCCGAGCGGGGGCGCTACATCGAGGCCGTGCTGGACAACATCGCCGCCGGGGTGGTCTCCCTGGACGCCGAGGGGCGCATCACCACGGTGAACAAGGCGGCCTCCGCCATGCTGGGCATGGACGGCAAATTCCTCATGGGCCTCTGCCCCCAGGATTTGTTCAGTGGGCCGGAAACCGCGCTCATGGAGGAGGCCCGGACCTTCGTGGCCGAGAACCCCGGTCAGATCTGGGAGCGCCAGCTCACGGTGCGCATGCGCGGGCTGGAGCGCACGGTGCTGGTCAACGTGGTGGCGCTGGGGCAGGGCGAACCCGCGGCCGGGCTGGTGGCCGTGTTCGAGGACATCACCGAGCTCCAGAAGATGCAACGCATGGCGGCCTGGCGCGAGGTGGCCCGGCGCATCGCCCACGAGATCAAGAACCCCCTCACGCCCATCAAGCTCTCGGCCCAGCGCCTGCAGCGCAAGTTCGGCGCGCAGGTGAGCGACAAGGCCTTCGGCGAGTGCATCGAACTCATAGTGGGGCAGGTGGAGCACCTGCAACAGATGGTCCAGGAGTTCTCGGCCTTTGCCAAGCTGCCGGAAATGACCCCACGCCCCGGGCGCTTGGAGCCCCTGCTGCAGGAGGTCACGGCCCTGTTCCGGCACAGCCACGCCGCCATCCGCTGGGAGCTGGACCTGGAGCCCCTGCCCGAGCTGCTCTTCGACCCCGAAGGCCTGCGGCGCGGCTGCATCAACATCCTGACCAACGCCGTGGAGGCCCTGCAGCCGCCGCAGGAGCAGGACGGCGCGCCCCTAACGCCGGAGGCGAGCGCAGCACCCCTGGTGCGCATCACGGCCCGGCACGACCAGGCCCTGGGGCTGGTGCGGCTGGAGGTCTACAACAACGGCCCCCGCCTGAGTCCGGAGGAGAGCTCCCGGCTCTTCGAACCCTATTTCTCGCGCAAGAAGGGCGGCACCGGGCTGGGCCTGACCATCCTCAAGTCCATTGTCACGGACCACCGGGGCTACGTGCGCGCCCGCTCCCCACAAGAAGGGGGCGTGCTCGTGGTGGTGGAACTGCCTGTGCCGGAGAAGGCTTGACACGGCCAATTACCAGCCGCAGCAACAAGGCATTGAAGTGCCCGGGCATTTTGTGCTAGCGTCCGGGCACCGACTCCGAAGACAACGAGCCAGGAGCTAGACATGAAAGCAGTGATTCTCGGCGGTACCGGTTTCATCGGCCAGGAGCTGATCCGCGCCATGGAATGCAAGAAGTGGGATGTGGTTATCCCGTCGCGCTCCCCGGAACGCCACAAGGGGCTCTTCGACATTCGCGGCAGCGTGGAGTTCGTGCGCTGGGACGCGGTGAACGGCTCCTCCCTGGCGCCCATCATCAGCGGGAAGGACGCGGTGATCAACCTGGTGGGCGAGAACATCGCCGCCCAGCGCTGGACCCCGGAGCAGAAGACCAAAATCCGTGAGAGCCGCCTGCAGGCCGGTGCGGCCGTGGTCCAGGCCTTTGCCGAGGCCGCCCAGCCCCCCAAGGTGCTGCTCCAGGCCTCTGCCGTGGGGTATTACGGAGGCAGGGGCGACGAACCCCTGACCGAAGAAGACGCGCCCCCTGCTCCGGGGCAGAGCTTTCTGGCGGACGTGGCCCGGGACTGGGAAGCCTCCACGGCAGAAGTGGAGCGGCGCGGGGTGCGGCGGGTGGTGGTGCGCACCGGTGTGGTGCTGGATGCCGGAGGGGGCGCCCTGGAAAAGATGCTGCTGCCCTTCAAGTTCTTCGTGGGCGGCCCGGTGGGCGGCGGGCGGCAGTGGATGTCCTGGATCCACCGGCGCGACGAGGCCAAGGCCATGCTGCACGTGATCCAGAACGAGAGCTGCCGGGGGGCCTTCAACTTCACGGCCCCGCAAGCCGTGACCAACCGCGAGTTCGCCCGGACCCTGGGCGAGGTGCTGCACCGGCCAGGCTTCGTGCCCACCCCGGGCCTGCCCCTGCGCCTGGCCCTGGGCGAAATGGCGGAGGAGTTGCTGCTCAAGGGGCAGCGCGTGCTGCCCAAAAAGCTGGAAGCCAGCGGCTACGAATTCGTGTTCCCGGAACTGCGCAGCGCCTTGCGTGAGATATTGCTGCGGCGGCGGTGAGGGGTGCTGGGTCACGCTCATTTCGCCCCGCACTGCACTGTACAAGTCGAGGAAAACAATTTCTCATATACTGAATCACTTGACATCGTTGACCGCATGAAACAGCACAAGGCCGTCTTGTGAACGCAAGACCACAAGACGTTTGTTTTCAACCTCGAACAGGAAGTACACGCCACCGACATATCCCAAACACAACACCGGCTGCGTGAGATCAATTCCCGGCAACAGCTCCGGTGGATGAATTTCACTGACCCTGTGCTCACAACTCTCAACAACCCGATAGGCCTCGAATCGCCCAAAAGCAAAACATGCCATTGGCACGGCAAACACAAGCATCAACACCCGTTTCCGCCAACCTCCAAATGGCAATAGACGCCTTACCTCTTTTGCGGCATCTAGAACCACGGTAGAGAGAAGTAGCCCACCAACAACGACCCACCACCGATAGCGATCAGGAGCATAGCCAAATACAATAGACACCACAACAATCACTCCAATAATTATTACTCGCCAATACCTTTCACCAACCCCCCCTCGTAAACACCTGGGGGCCGTCTTTTGTCAAACCACGGATTAAACAACTCAGGCAGAACCCACCCGACAAAGCAAGAAGCAATAAACACCACAAGCGACTGCACAGACATCTTGCCGACATCCATCAAGGAAGCATACTCGAGGATGTTCACACCGAACAAACCCCAGTAACCCAGACCGTAGCATACGCCCAATGCGACACCGTAAGGAACAGCAAGCGCATACACTTTTCCAACACCAATACCTCTCACCCCAACCTCGTTTTCCATACGACACACCTTCACAATCCATTAGATGTTTTCAATGTCTCCCCATACAGCGACGGCGCTACGCAGACACCCCCAGCTGAAAAGCTAGCCAGCGCAATATATAATCTGCCTGACTGATGAAATCAATCTGCGCCACGAAAGTCACTTTTGCCATTACATCTACCACAACAAGTATACAAAGAACTTCCTGATATTACCCCCTCTTCCTGCCCTTGCTAAAACACCCTGCCGTGCGTAGATATTGCCCAGGGGAAACGAGGCACCCGGGAACCGGTAGACGCCCGGGCCGCAACACGGAGGAAGGCCGCACATGTGCTCAAAACGCCAGGCCAGCATCCTGCTCGTGGAAGACGAGCCCATCGTGGCCATGGACGTGCAGCGCCGGCTGCAGCAGCTCGGCTACAGCGTGCCCCTTGCCGTGGCCTCCGGCGAGGAGGCCGTGCGCCGCGCGCCCGAGGTGGCGCCCGACATCATCCTCATGGACATCATGCTCCAGGGCGAGATCGACGGCATCGAGGCCACGGCCCGCATCCGCCGCGAGCGCCAGATCCCCGTGATCTACCTCACCGCCTACGCTGACCAGGAAATCCTCGAGCGCGCCAAGATCACCGAGCCCTTCGGCTACATCCTCAAGCCCTTCGAGGACCGCGAACTCCTGACCTGCATCGAGATGGCCCTCTACAAGCACGCCATGGAGCTCAAGCTCCAGGAAAACGAGCGCTGGCACACCACCACCCTGCAGAGCATCGGCGACGCCGTCATCGCCACGGACGCCGCCGGCCTCGTCCGGCTCTTCAACCCCGTGGCCGAAAAGCTCACGGGCCGCAGCTCCGAACAGGTGCTGGGGCACGCCTTCAGCGACATCCTGGAACTGGTGCGCGAGCAGGACGGCGCCGCCATGGGCGCCCGGCTGCTGCAGGACGAGGAGACCCACTGCCACGGCGACCACTGCCTCTTGCTGCGCTCGGGCCACGGCGAGGAGCGGGCCGTGGAGGTCACGGTCTCGCCCCTCAAGGACAACGGGGCCGGACACGCCGGAGCCGTGTACGTGCTGCGCGACATCACCGAGGGGCGCCGCGCCCAGGAAGCCCTCAAGGCCGGGCTCCGCCAGCTGCGCCGCACCCTGGAGGAGACCGTCAGCGCCCTGGCCATGACCGCCGAGAAACGCGACCCCTACACCGCCGGGCACCAGCAGCGCGTGGCGCGCCTGGCCTCGGCCGTGGCCCAGCAGATGGGGCTGTCCGAGGAG
>CAZNSV010000026.1:0-16422 GCA_964575775.1 uncultured Desulfovibrionaceae bacterium | reverse complement strand
CAGCAACCTGGACCGCATCCTGCAGACCATCGTGGCCGGCTATCAGGGGCAGAGCCGCGACAGCAGCCTGCAATAGGCCGCGCCAACCACCCGACACAGCACGAGCGGCCGGACCTCGGAGTGAGGTACGGCCGCCTGGTTGTTGTCAGGCGTGGAAAGTGGGCGTATTTCGTTACAATGGCGTCATGCCGGCGGGGCCTTACTGTCCGGGCCTGGCGCCCCTTGTGATTTCAGGTGCTTGGCACTGCTGCGGGCTGGCACGCCCCTGGCAAGGTCTAGGGTGAGTCGGGTCCGGGCGGTACCGAGCACACCGTCCAGGATCAGCCCCGCAAGCGGACTAAGGGCCGTGGCTGCCGCCTGCCATGCCGCAAGGCCTCGGTCCCGGGGCCGCGGGGGCGGGGCGAGGACTCACCCACGAGGGTCTCTGTCACCAGGAGCGGGAAGGCGCGGGAGCCGGGCTTGGGGCCGGGCGGCCGGAACGCCGCCCCCAGGCTCCCCCTTCCCCTCCGCCGGAGCAAGGCAGAGGCCCTCGTCCCTTCTTCCTTCCTCCAGACATGCGACCCTTGGGGTCTCCCTCGCGCAGGGTCACTGGGCCGGGGGCGTCTTGCAGTGCTTGGCCCTGAGCGCGGCGCCACGCTGCTCGTCCTTGAGTTCCTTGGCCACGAAGTCGGCATAGGCGCACCAGGCGGCGTCCGCGTCACGGGCGTTGAACAGACCCAGAGCCTTCTGGAAGGCGGCGTCGGCCGCGGCGAGGTCACCCTTGCGCTGGTGCACTCCGGCCAGATTCCAGTGCAGGCGCGGGTTCTCGGGCTGCAGGGTCGCGGCCTGGGTGGCGTAGTCCAGGGCCTGGTCGAACTGGTCCAGCTGGGCGGCAAAGGCCGCCAAATTCCCCAAGAGCTGCGGGTTGTTCGGGTACTTCGCGGCCAGGACCTGGAGGTAGGCCAGGCCGGGGGCGAATTCGTCGGCGCCCCAGAGTTCGCGGCTGAAGGAGAGCCAGTGGTCCAGCACGTCGGGCCCCTTGTAACGCTGCAGGCTGTCCTCCAGGGCCGCGGCCAGGCGTTCCGGCCGGCCGGAGCGGTAGAGCACGAAGAGGCGCATCTGGTGCAGGCTGAGGTCCCCGGGGGCCAGAGCCATGGCGGCGTCCAACTCCGCCACGGCGGCGTCGGCACCGGCGGGGTCCCAGCCCTGGTGGGGGGCGGTCATAACACCTGGTGCACCATCCTGGATCGGGGCCGCGATCTTGCTGCGGAAGAGGATGACGTTGGCCAGGCACTTGTGCCCCTCCACTTGACGGGCCTTGTCGCCCTGGGCCAGCAGCTCCCGGCAGAGGGGTTCGGCCTGGTCCGGTCGTTCCTCGCGCAGCAGGGTCTGCCAGTCCTCGGCCGCCACGGGCTGGTCCTCGGTGCCGGGGGTTTCGCCCCGCACTTCGGCTGCCGGCGCGAGAGTCAGCGCGAGACAGGCGCACAACGCGACGATGGATGTCAGGTACGAAACTGCGCCGGAACGGGCCATGGGGACCTCCTGCTGGGGGCGCTGCCCCGGGCGTCGAGGGTGCGGTGTCCTGTCCCGGACAGGACGCCCTCGACGGTTGTGCCCGGCAGCGGCTGGGAGCCCTTTTCGCAGAAGCTGCGTGAAAAGTCACCTGGCCCCGCATGGTGCCCGGGAGGCCGTAGTGGACAAGAACAGCGCTCTGACGGCTCGACTTTCGGCCCGGATCGTGGCAAGGAAGCCGGGTTCGGAATCTTGTTCGGCAGTTCAACCATCATCTCGCAAGGAGACGCATATGCAGCTTGGCTTTCCCCTGTTGCGGCGGGCCTCGGGGCTGACCCTGCGCGGATTGGCAGCGGCCATTCTGCCCCTGGTTGCCTTTTTGCCCGCCACGGCCCATGCCCAGGGCGACCCCCGCGTGGTGCTGCACACCAGCAAGGGTGACATCGTGCTGGAGCTGGCCCAGACCAAGGCCCCGGAAACGGTGAAGAACTTCCTGGCGTACGTGCAGAGCGGCTTTTACGACGGGACCATCTTCCACCGCGTCATCGACGGCTTCATGATCCAGGGCGGAGGGCTGACCCCCGACCTGCAGGAAAAGGCCGAGACCCGGACGCCCATCCAGAACGAGGCGGACAACGGCCTGACCAACGACGCCTACACCGTGGCCATGGCCCGGACCATGGACCCGCACTCCGCCTCGGCCCAGTTCTTCATCAACGTGAAGGACAACGGCTTCCTGAACCACCGCGCCAAGACCACCCAGGGCTGGGGCTACGCGGTGTTCGGCAGGGTGGTGGAGGGGCAGGACGTGGTGGACGCCATCAAGGGCGTGGCCACCAACACCCGGGGCATGTACGAGAACGTGCCCACGGAGCCGGTGACCATCGAGAAGGCCGAGGTCTTGCCGTAGTTTCGATTGGAGCATTCAGTGGAGGGGGTCAAACCCCTCCACAGAGTTGTCATATTTGTCAAGGGGTCGTGAAAAGAGTTTTCTTTTCCGCAAATTTCGTGTATGCCCGCACAGGCTTGACGTCATCCAGCCACAACCCTGTGGAGGCAACTCATGAGAGGAGGTCACACGATGCGAAAATTTTTGCTTGGCTTTGTCGCACTGCTGCTTTTGTCCAGCCCGGCTTTCGGCCAGGACAGCATCAAGATCGGCTTCGACATTCCCCTGACCGGCGACATCCCCGACGTGGGCGAGTCTTCCAAGAACGCGGCGGAGATGCTCAAGGAAAAGCTCAATGCCGAGGGTGGCATCGAGGTGGGCGGCAAGAAGTACAGCCTGACGTTCATCTACGAGGACAACGAGTCCAAGGCCGAGTCCGCGGTGCAGGCCGCCACCAAGCTGATCACCGTTGACCAGGTGCTCGCCATCGTGGGCCCCCAGTCCTCCAAGCAGGCCGTGCCTGCCGGTGGTGTGGCCGACCAGTTCAAGACGCCCCTGATCAGCCCCTGGTCCACCAACCCCAACACCACCCTGGACCGCCCCTACGTGTTCCGTGGCTGCTTCCTGGACCCCTTCCAGGGCCCTGTTGCCGCCAATTTCGCCACGGATGAGTTCAAGGCCACCAAGGCCGCCGTGCTGTACGACATCGCCAGCGACTATCCCAAGGGGCTGGCCGAGTACTTCAAGGCCGCCTTCGAGAAGATCCACGGCGCCGGTTCCGTGGTGGCGTTCGAGAGCTTCACCACCAAGGACGTGGACTTCAGCGCCCAGCTGACCAAGATCGTGAAGTCCGGCGCCCAGGTGCTCTTCGTACCCCAGTACTACAACGAAGTGCCCCAGATCGTGGAGCAGGCCCGTTCCCTGGGCTGGAACGCCCCCATCATGGGTTCCGACTCCTGGGGTAGCGGCGACCTGATGGGCCTGTGCGGCGACATGTGCAAGGGCTACTACTTCAGCACGCACTATGCCGCGGCCGGCGCCCAGGGCGCGACCAAGGAATTCATCGACGCCTACGTCGCCAAGTACGGGAAGACCCCGGACGACGTGGCGGCCCTGACCTGGGACTCCATGCTGATCGTGCTCGAGGCCATCAAGAGCACCGGCGGTCTCACCGGCGACATCGCCAAGGATCGCGAAGCGGTCAAGGACGGCCTGGTGGCCATCAAGGACTTCGAGGGCATCACCGGCAAGATGACCTTCACCCCCGAGGGCGACCCCATCAAGTGCGCCGTGGTGGTGAAGATCAACGACGCCGGCGAGTACGAGTTCTTCAAGTCCGTGTGTCCGTAGGCCGGGAGCCGCAGCCCGGAGCGGCACCACCGCGTGACGGCCCGTCCTCGACGGCGTGGCCACCCGGTGCGGACCGCGCAAGCACAACGTAATCGCCACAAGGCCCGGGGGCAGCCCCCCCGGGCCTTCCCCATCCAGCAGGAGCGAGACCCATGTCGTTCACTTTTTTCATGCAAAACGTGATCAACGCACTGCAGTGGGGGAGTTTCTACGCCCTCATCGCCCTGGGCTACTCGATGGTCTACTCCATCCTGATGCTCTTCAACTTCGCCCACGGCGACATTTTCATGGTGGGCGCCTACATCGGTTTCGGCGCCGCCACCCTGTTCATCGCGCTGTCCGAGGCCTGGGGCTTGACCCCGCCGCCGGGCGTGCTGCTCGGGCTCACGGTGCTCGCCTCCATGCTGCTCACGGCCGTGCTGGGCGTCACGGTGGAGCGGGTGGGCTACCGCCCCCTGCGCAATGCCCCCAGGGCCTCCGCGGCCATCACCGGCCTGATGATCGGCATCATCCTGGAGACCGCCGTTCTGGCCATCATGGGGGGGCAGCGGGTGCGCTTTCCCACCCTCATGAGCAACGCCACCATGGAAGTGGGGGGTATCTTCATCACCCACAAGAAGATCATGATCGTGGTGGTCTCCCTGGCCCTGATGCTGGGCATGCACTATTTCGTGCGCTTCACCAAATGGGGCATGGCCATGCGCGCCATGGCCTACGACTTCGTGGTGGTGCCACTGCTGGGCGTGCCGCTCAACCGCATCGCGGCCTTGACTTTCGCCCTGGGTTCCGGGTTGGCGGCCGTGGCCGGCGTCATGTTCGGCGTGGCCTATCCCATCCTGGACCCCTACATGGGCATCGTGTTC
The DNA here is from genome assembly GCA_964575775.1 of uncultured Desulfovibrionaceae bacterium. Lineage (GTDB taxonomy): Bacteria > Desulfobacterota > Desulfovibrionia > Desulfovibrionales > Desulfovibrionaceae > CAZFCK01. The sequence continues at coordinate 11,829 of CAZNSV010000026.1, read as the reverse complement.
GGCTGGAAGGCCTTTGTGGCCGCCATTCTCGGGGGGCGCGGCTCCATCATGGGCGCCACCCTGGCGGGCTTTCTCCTCGGGTTCATCGAAATCTTCGTGGCCATGATCTTTCCGTCCACCCTGCGTGACCTGATCGCCTACTCCATCATTCTGGGCATCCTGGTCTTCAGGCCGCACGGCTTCTTCGGCGAACCCTACAGCGCCAAACTCAGGCTCTAGGCCCGTGCCGCTCGTCTCTTCACGCCGCCACGGACAGTACGAGGACAGAACCCCATGAATACGCAAGGCAACACTGCAGAACCGGTCAAGAAAAAAGGCCGCATCCGGACCGCCCTGGGCGGCGTGCCGCTGTTGGGCTGGCTGTTGGGTGCCCTGGCCGCCGTGATCCTGGAACAGACCATGGGCCAGGCCATGGCCAACGGGCTCGGCCTGCCCCGCGTGCCGGTCCTCTTCGGCTTCCTGGTCATGCTCAAGTCGCCGGAGTTGATCCCCGGCTCCCTGGCCTACGTCGGGTTGGTCAACGTCCTGCCCGTCTTCGTGGTGGCCCTGGTGACCAAGGGGCCCGCCAACGTCGTGGCCGAGGGACTCATGAAGGTCTCGCTGCCCCTTTCGGTGCTGGTGCACCTGGGGCTGCTTTACGCCGCGCTGCACTTCTGGGCGGACATGAGCGACTACCGCGTCATCACCCTCAAGCTCATGCTCATCGCCATCCTCTTGACCCTGAGCCTGAACCTGATCAACGGCTACATGGGCGAGTTCTCCTGCTCCCATCCGGGCTTCATGGCCCTGGGGGCCTACGGCGCCTCGGTCTTCACCGTGGGGCTCTTCGCCAACGACCAGATCTTCGGCCCCGCGCTCGTCACCGGCGGCTGGACCGCGGCCTTTTTCCCGGTGGGCCTGTTCGTGGGTGGGGCGGTGGCTGCCCTGGGCGCGCTGATCATCGCCTTTCCCTCGTTCAAGACCCGGGGCGACTACCTCGCCATCATCTCCCTGGCCTTCCTGTTCATCGTCAAGAGTCTCATCGAGAACCTGGAGTTCCTGGGCGGCCCGCGCGGCCTGGGCAACCAGCCGGACTGGGCCACCCTGCCCATGGTCTTTCTCGTGGTCTGCTTCGGCGTCTGGGTCATGAACAACTTCGTGACCTGCACCCTGGGCAAGGCCATGTGCGCCGTGCGTGACGACGAGGGTGCGGCCGAGGCCATGACCGTGAACACCCGCAACACCAAGATGACGGCCTTCCTCTTCGCGGCCTTCTGGGCCGGGGTGGCCGGGGGGCTCTTCGCCCACGTGCTGCGCTATGTGAACCCCGCCACTTTCGGCGTGCAGAAGCTGGCCGAGATGCTGGCCATGGTCTACTTCGGGGGGCTCAACTCGGTCTACGGCTCCATCGTGGGCGCCGTGAGCATCACCATGTTGGGCGAGATGCTGCGCCCCTTGGAAATCTTCAAGTGGATCTTCATTCCGCTGCTCTTGATCCTGGTGATGATCTTCCGCCCCACGGGGCTGGTGGCCTTCAAGGAATTCAACCTGCGCGAGATTCTCAAGTCGCGCAAGGCGTAAGCAAGGGAGCCGGCAGCCATGGCGCTTCTCCACGTCCACAACATGGGGCACAACTTCGGCGGCCTGCGGGCCGTGAACATGTACAACCTCTCCATCGAGCCGGGCGAGATCGTGGGACTCATCGGGCCCAACGGCGCGGGCAAGACCACCATCTTCAACCTGATCACCGGCGTCTACCGCCCCTCCGAGGGGAGCATCACCTTTGCCGGTCAGGAGATCGTGGGGCGGCGCCCCAACGAGATCGCGGCCCTGGGCATTGCCCGCACCTTCCAGGAAATGCGGCTCTGGCGGCACATGACCGTGCTCGAGCACGTGATGATGGCCCGCTACTCCAAGCTCAGCTACGGCCTCCTGGGCGCCTTCTTCGACACCCACAAGCGCCGCGTCCAGGAAGCGGAATCCCGGGACCTGGCCATGCACTACCTGGAGATGATGCAGGTGGAGCGCTTCGCGGACCAGTGGGTGGTGAACCTGCCCTACGGCGCGGCCCGGCGCGTGGAAATGGCCCGGGCCCTGGTCATCCAGCCGCGTCTGCTCTTCCTGGACGAGCCCACCGTGGGCATGACCCCAGAGGAGATGCACGACATGATCGAGGTGGTGCGCGGCGTGCACAAGCAGCTGGGCCTGGCCATCTTCCTCATCGAGCACCGGCTTCGCGTGGTCACCGAACTCTGCGGCCGCATCCAGAGCCTCTTCTTCGGCGAGGTCCTGGCCGAGGGCACGCCCAAGGACGTGCTCAACAATCCCAAAGTCATCGAGGCCTATCTGGGCGAAGAAAGGGTGGTCTGATGCTCCGCGTCGAAAATCTCCGCGTATCCTACGGCAAGATCCGCGCCCTGCACGGCATCAGCTTCGAGATCCAACAGGGCGAAATCGTGACCATCATCGGGGCCAACGGCGCCGGCAAGAGCTCCACCCTGCGGGCCATTTCCCGCGTGGTGCCCGTGGAGCCCGGCACGGTCATGACCTTCGACGGCCACGACCTGCTCAAGTACCAGCCCGACAAGGTGGTCTCCCAGCTGGGCATCTCCCACGTGCCCGAAGGCCGCCGCCTCTTCGGCAACCTCACGGTGCTGGAGAACCTGCAGCTGGCCGCCTTTGCCCGCAAGGACAAGAAGCAGGTGCTCGCCGACATCGAGCGCATGTTCAGCATCTTCCCCCGGTTGGAAGAGCGTAAGACCCAGAAGTCCGGCACCATGTCCGGCGGCGAGCAGCAGATGCTGGCCATTTCCCGCGCCTTTGTCAGTGCCCGCAAGCTCATGATCCTGGACGAGCCCTCCATGGGGCTCTCCCCCCTGCTCATGCAGCGCGTGTTCGAGGCCCTGGCCGAGATCAACAAGGAAGGCACCACCATCCTCCTGGTGGAGCAGAACGCCCGCATGGCCCTGAAGTTCGCCAACCGCGCCTACGTGCTGGAAACCGGCACCGTGGCGGCCCAGGGCAACTGCGCCGACCTGCTCAACGACCCGGAAGTGACCAAGGCCTATCTGGGGGGCTGAGCCCCACCCGGACGCGGCAGGGGGGAGCATGGGCATGGACGTGGTGAACCTGCAAGACAAGCTGGCGCTGATCCACAAGCACTGGGACCCCAAGGTGGTGGCCGAGCTCAACGACAGTTACGTCAAGCTGGCCAAGATTCAGGGTGAATTCGTCTGGCACAAGCACGACAACGAGGACGAGCTCTTCCTCGTGCTGCAGGGGCGGCTGACCATCCGCCTGCGCAACCGGGACCTGGAACTCGGACCGGGGGAGTTCTGCGTGATCCCCAAGGGCACTGAGCACCTGCCCGTGGCGCCCGAGGAAGTGCACATCCTGCTGCTCGAACCCAAGGGCACGCTCAATACCGGCGATGCCGTGGGGGATGCGCGGACCAAGAGCCAGGTTGAATGGCTCTGAGCCCGGGCCCCACAGGGGCGGGACGGACCACGCCCCACCGCACAGCCTGCGACGTTGCGGCGTCAGTGCCTCGTTGGAGCGGGAGGCCAGGGTTTGGGTTGCAAGGACAGGGCGCCTTGGACGTCGGGGGGTCGTATGGGCAATGCTTCAGGAGAGGCGGTGGCGCCGGTCCGAGCATTGCCGCAGCTTGCCCGTCAGCATAACGCCAACCGGTACACGAACCGCTCGTAGAACCCGCACATGCGCTGCGCTGCGGGGCCGCTCAGGCCCATCTCCCGCAGGCGGCAGTACACATGCAGCGGATTCAGGCGGTGCTGCAGTCTTGCTCTGATGGCGAACATCGCATCCTCTCCTGTTTCCCGACCTATCGGCCGGTCCCGGAATCCCTTTAGGCCAAAAAAATGCAACTCTTGTGCCCTCGCACAAAAAGGTTCCCAATCGCGGGGCTTGGCGCTGCTGCCTGGAAAGGGCGGCAGTTTCTGCAGTGGAAATCCGGCGCCCCGTGGCGGGCCGGAGCGGCATGGTCGGGAAATCTTGACGCTGGGGCGATTGGTTCTTGACAGGGCCGGGGCCAGGGAAGTAGTGTGCCGCGATGCTGCACCAGAAGTCACAACTCCGCACTTCCGGCGCCCTGCTCCCGCAGGGGGCGCTGCCCCTGGCGACCGCCAACGGCGGTCTGCCGCTGCTGCTACGAGAGCGTTCGCTGCTCTCGTAATCCATTTTTCTTCCTTTGGGCGGGATTTCCGCCACAGATCCAGGTACACAGACGTATCCCCGGGCCGGGGCGCGTGCGGCGCATGACGCACGGCGTTGTCCGGCCGTGAACGGCACCGTTGCGCGGCCTTGCGCGCGTCCGTTGCCAAGCCGTCTTGGGAGGCGAGCATGTCCGACCGTATCATCGTTTTCGACACCACCTTGCGCGACGGGGAGCAGAGCCCCGGCGCCACCATGAACCAGCAGGAAAAGATCCGCATGGCCCGGCAGCTGGAGAACCTGGGCGTGGACGTCATCGAGGCCGGGTTCCCCATTTCCAGCAAGGGCGACTTCGAATCCGTGCGCGCCATTGCCGGAGCCGTGAAACACATCCAGGTGGCCGGGCTCTGCCGCGCCACCCTGCACGACATCGACACGGCCTGGGAGGCCGTCAAGGACGCGGCCCATCCGCGCATCCACACCTTCCTGGCCACCTCGCCCGTGCACATGCACTACAAGCTGGGCAAGAAGCCCGAGCAGGTGCTGGAAATGGCCGAGGCCGCGGTGCGTCACGCCGCCAAGTACACCAGCAACGTGGAGTTCTCGGCCGAGGACGCCTCGCGCTCCGAGTGGGAGTTCCTGGCCACTGTGGTGGAGCGCGTCATTGCGGCCGGGGCCACCACGGTGAACATCCCCGACACCGTGGGCTATGCCCAGCCCGAGGAGTACGCGGCCCTGATCCGCTACCTCATCGAGAAGGTACCGGGCAGCCACAAGGCCGTGTTCAGCGTGCACTGCCACAACGATCTGGGCCTGGGCGTGGCCAATACCCTGGCCGCCCTGCGAGCCGGGGCCCGGCAGGTGGAGTGCACCGTGTCCGGCATCGGCGAGCGCGCGGGCAACGCCTCCCTGGAGGAGGTGGTCATGAACCTGCACACCCGGCGCGACTACTACAACCTGGACTGCAACGTGAAGACCGAGCAGCTCTACCCCACCTGCAACCTGCTCTCCATGATCATCGGCCAGCCCATTCCGCCCTACAAGGCCATTTCCGGGGCCAACGCCTTTGCCCACGAGTCCGGGGTGCACCAGGACGGCATGCTCAAGGACCGCCGCACTTACGAGATCATGACCCCGGAGAGCATCGGCCGCACCAAGAGCGAGCTGGTGCTGGGCAAGCACTCCGGTCGCCACGCCCTGCGCCGCAAGATCGAGGAACTGGGCTACGCCCTGGAGGACGAGCAGCTGGGCATGGTCTTCGAGGCCATCAAAAAGCTTGCGGACAAGAAAGAGCGGATTTACGACGAGGACATCCAGGCCGTGGTCCTGGAAGAGGTCTTCCGCATCCCGGACAAGTTCCGCCTGGAGCAGCTTTCCGTGCAGTGCGGCACCACGGGCATGCCCCCCACGGCGGCCATCATCCTCAAGGTGGACGGCCAGGAGCGGCGCAAGGCCTGCTTCGGGGTGGGACCCGTCGACGCGGTGTTCAACACCATCGCGGACATGGTGGGTCGCAAGCCCCAGCTGCGGCGCTTCATGGTCAACGCCATCACCAGCGGCACCGACGCCCAGGGCGAGGTGTTGGTGCGGCTGGAGGAAAAGGGGCGTTCCGCCGTGGGGCGCGGCGCGGACCCCGACATCATCGTGGCCAGTGCCAAAGCCTACATCAACGCCCTGAACCGGCTCGCCAAGAAAGAGGAGGATCGCGAATGCGTCACACAATAGCCCAGAAGCTGCTGGCGGCCAAAAGCGGCCAGGCCGAGGTGCCGGCCGGCGCCATCGTGCGCTGCCCCGTGTCCCTGGTCCTGGCCAACGACATTACCGCCCCCCTGGCTGCCAAGAGCTTCCGCGCCATGGGCGCCACCAGGGTCTTTGACAAGGACAAGGTGGCCCTGGTCATGGACCACTTCACCCCCAACAAGGACATCGACTCCGCAGAGCAGGTCAAGGGCTGTCGCGAGTTCGCCGCCGAGATGGAGATCACCCACTACTACGAAGGGGGCGACGTGGGCGTGGAACACGCCCTGCTGCCCGAGCTGGGCCTGGTGGGCCCCTGGGATGTGGTGGTGGGGGCCGACTCCCACACCTGTACCTACGGGGGGCTGGGGGCCTTTGCCACGGGCATGGGCTCCACGGACATCGCCGCGGCCATGGCCCTGGGCGAGACCTGGTTCAAGGTGCCGCCCACCATCCGGGTGGAATGTCAGGGCGCGCTCAAGGAGCACGTCTCGGGCAAGGACATCATCCTCAAGGTCATCGGCGAGATCGGCGTGGCCGGGGCCCGCTACAAGGCCCTGGAGTTCGGGGGCGCGACCATTGACGCCTTGTCCGTGGAAGGCCGCATGACCATCGCCAACATGGCCATCGAGGCCGGGGGCAAGTGCGGACTCTTCCCCGTGGACGCCAAGACCCTGGAGTACGCCAAGGCCCACGGCCGCACGGGCGACAAGGAACTGGCCCCGGATCCCGGCGCCGAGTACGAGCGGGTGCTGCAGATCGACGCCGCCACCCTGGAACCCCAGGTGGCCTGCCCGCACCTGCCCGAGAACGTGAAGCCCGTGCGCGAGGTGGCCGGGCTCCAGATCCACCAGGCCGTCATCGGCTCCTGCACCAACGGCCGCATCGAGGACCTGCGCGTGGCCGCCGCCATCCTCAAGGGGCGCAAGGTGGACCGCAAGGTCCGGGCCGTGGTCCTGCCCGCCACGCCGCGCATCTGGAAACAGGCCCTGGCCGAGGGGCTCCTGGAAATCTTCATGGACTCCGGCTGCATCGTGGGGCCGCCCACCTGCGGCCCCTGCCTTGGGGGGCACATGGGCATCCTCGCCGGGGGCGAGCGCGCCATCGCCACCACCAACCGCAACTTCAAGGGACGCATGGGCAGCCTGGAAAGCGAGGTCTACCTCAGCAACCCGGCCCTGGCCGCGGCCGCTGCCGTGGCCGGCAGCATCATCCACCCTGCGGATCTGTAAAGGAGCACTTCCCATGCGCTACAACGGCAAGGCCCACGTGGTGGGCGAGCATATCGATACGGACGCCATCATCCCCGCGCGGTTCCTGGTGACCACGGACCGCGCCGAGTTGGGGGCCAACTGCATGGAGGGCCTGGAGCCCGGCTGGATCAAACGTGTGGCCCCCGGCGACATCATGGTGGCCGGGCAGAACTTCGGCTGCGGCTCCTCCCGTGAGCACGCGCCCATCGCCATCCTGGGCGCGGGCATCCCCGTGGTCATCGCCCACAGCTTCGCGCGCATCTTCTACCGCAACGGCTTCAACATGGGGCTGATCCTGTTGGAGATCGGCGACGACGTGCGGAAAATCAAGGACAACGACAGCCTGCTGGTGGACGCCCAGGCCGGGTTCATCGAGATCCAGGGCAGCGGCGAGCGCATCGCCTGCCCCCCGGTGCCCACCTTCATGCAGGAGATCCTGGACAAGGGCGGGCTGGTGCCCTACGTGCGCGAGACCCTGGCGGCCCGGGGTTGAGCCGCCGCCGGACACACCTGCGCTGACGTGAAGCGCCCGGCCGCGCCCCTCTGTGTGCAGGGAGGCGGGGCCGGGCTTTCCCCCTTGCCCTCGGCCTGGAGTTCCGCCCGGGTTTGTGGCATGTCCGCACTGCACCCAGCCCGGAGCCTCGTCATGCGCTTGTTCCGCAGCAGCCAACAGATGGGCGTCGCCGCCCTGGTCATGGGCCTGAGCATCCTGCTCTCCAGGTTCATGGGGCTGGTGCGCGACAAGGTCATCTCCTACCACTACGGCGCGGGCCTCGAGTCCGACATCTACTTCGCCTCCTTCGTCATCCCGGACTTCATCAACTATCTCCTGGCCGGGGGCTATTTCTCCATCACCCTCATCCCGCTGCTCAGCGCGGCCTTCACCAAGGGGCGCGACAACGGGCTGGACCTGTTCTGGTGCGTCTGCAACTGGATGCTGCTGGCCATCGTGCCCGTGACCCTGGGGGCCATGGTCTTCGCGCCACAGCTGGCCGCGCTGGCCGCACCGGGCTTCGATCCCCAGGCCCTGGAGCGCCTGGCCTATTTCCTGCGCATCATCCTCCCGGCCCAGGTCTTTTTCCTCACCGGCTCCTGCATGAGCGCGTTGCTCTACCTGCGCAAGCAGTTCAGCGTCCCGGCCCTCACGCCCCTCATTTACAACGGCGCCATCATCCTCGGTGGTCTGTTGTTCATCGAGCAGGGCATGGCGGGATTCTGCTGGGGCGTGCTGGCCGGGTCCTTTCTCGGCAATTTCCTGCTGCCCTGGCTGGCCGCGCGCAATGGCCCCGAGGACAGCGGCGGCACCCTGCGCTACCGGTTCATCCTGCGCCACCCGGAGCTCAAGCGGTTTGTGCTGCTGGCCCTGCCCCTCATGGTGGGGCAGAGTGTGGTGGTGCTGGACGAGCAGCTGATGCGGGTCTTCGGCTCCCTGGTGGAGGAAGGGGCCGTGAGTCAGCTCAACTACGCCCGGCGGGTGATGCTGGTGCCCGTGGGGGTGGTGGCCCAGGCCGCTGGGGTGGCCTCCTATCCCTTTCTGGCCCAGCTGGCGGCCCAGGGGCTCAGGGAGGATTTCGCCGCCACCCTGGGCCGGGCCCTGACCGGGGCCACGGTGGTGGTGGTGCCCCTGTCCTTGTGGCTGGTGGCGGCGGCCGAGCCCACCATCCGCTTCATTTTCGAGCAGGGGCGTTTTTCCGAGGCCGCCACCCTGCAGACCGCGCTCTGCCTGCAGATCATGCTCCTGGGCGTCTGGTTCTGGGGCGTGCAGCAGATTGTGGGGCGGGCCTTCTACGCCCACAAGGACACCCTGACCCCGGCCCTGTGCGGCACCGCGGCCACGCTCCTGCTCCTGCCCCTCTATTACGGCCTGGCCCAGGTCTGGGGCGCGGCGGGCATTGCCACGGCAGGCACCGCCTCGGTGGGGCTCTACACCCTGGCCCTGGCCCTGATCTGGCGCAGGCGGCACGGCACCGGGGCCTTTGCCGGCCTGGGCCGCACCCTGGGCTGTGTCACGGGCGTGGCGCTCCCGGCCGCCATTGGGGGGCATCTCGTGGTGGTCTGGGCGCGGGGGCTGCTGCCGCATGCGCCCCTGCTGGAGGCCCTGCTGCGCATCCTGGCCAGCGGCCTGGTCTTTGGGGGCATTTTTCTGCTGCTGGGGCGTCTGCTGGCGCCGCAGACCCTGCAGCCCCTGTTCGGGTTTCTGGAGCGGGCCGCAGCCAGGTTGCGGCGGCGTTGAGCAGGGAGCCCTTGCCGCTGGGGCGGAGGAAGGGTAGAGAGGGCGACTTTCACGAACAACACGGCAGAGCAAGCAGGGAGGAACGCATGTCCGGAGCACGCCTGAGCGACAAGGAAATCAAGGAACTGGTGCACGACAAGGTGCACGAGCTGGCGGAGTTGCCTTTCGTGGCGGACAAGGACTTCGCCAAGCGGGCCCTGGTGCGGGCCTTTCACGCCATTCTGCGCAACGAACGCTACGAGCTGTTCATGGACGATCTCATGATCTACGTGGAGAGCAAGGACGAGCAGACCCGGGTCTATTGAGTCGCCAGGGGTGCTCCGCCCCAGGCCTCAGGGCAGGGCGCCCTCGGTACGCAGCAGGTATTCCTTCATGGAGAGTCCGGCGCCGGTAAAGCCCGTGAGCTGCCCCTTGGCGCCGATGACACGGTGGCAGGGCACGAACAGGGGCCAGGGGTTGCGGGCCATGGCCCGGCCGATGGAGCGGGCCGCGCCGGGCTTGTGGCAGAGCGCGGCCAGTTCGCCGTAGCTGATGGTGCGCCCCCAGGGGACTTGGCTCCGCAGGGTGCTGAGCACCTGTTCGGAAAAGGGCGAAACGCAGGAGCTGTCGAAGTCCAGGCTGGGCCAGAGTACGCGCTCGCCCCTGACGTAGCGTTCCAGGGCTGCCTGGAGGCTGGGGGTCTGGTCGCTACCGCACACTCCCCGGCCGGGGAGCTGTTCCCCGGGTTCCAGGGGCGAGTCCGCCCAGCGCAGCAGCACGCGTTTGAGTCCGGACGGCCCCCAGACCAGGGTCACGCGCAGGGGATCGGCCACCAGGGTTTCGCACAGGGCGTTGCTCATGCTTTTTCTCCTGAAGCGGTTGTGGATACAGTGGGACAGGACCGCCCCTGCAAGGTGTTCGCAGCCTGAAAATGACGGTGCAGGGCGTCCAGCAGGCCACGCTTGTCCGCTGCCCAGTCCGGTGCCAGGAGCTCGCCCTCTGCCGGGTCGCCGGTGAGGCGGTGCACCACGATGTCGGGGCGCAGCAGGCTCAACGCCTCGCCGATCCAGCGGACGTACTCCGCGCGGGGCAGGGGGGTGTAGTCACCGCGCTGCCAGAGCGCGGCCAGGCCGGTGTGGCGGCAGACGTAGACGTTGTGGAATTTGACGCCCTGCACGGGCAGCTCGTTGAGGACCTGCACGGAGCGAAGGAATCCGGCGAGCTCCTCGCCAGGCAGTCCGGCCATGAGGTGGGCGCAGACACCGAGGCCGTGCTCGGCGGCCTGGTGGCAGGCGCGCTGGAAACAGGCCAGGTCGTGCCCCCGGTTGCTGCGGGCCAGCACGGCGTTGTCCGCGGACTGCAACCCCAGTTCGAGCCAGACCAGGGGCAAATTCAGTCCGGCCAGGAGCTTGAGCTTGTCGTCGGCGAGGCAGTCGGGCCTGGTGCCCACGGAGAGGCCGACCAGGTCGGGCAGGCATTTTATTTCATCAATGATTCCGGCGAGCTTTTCTGTCGGCCCGTGGGTATTGGAAAAAGATTGCAGATAGGCTATGAACAGGGGATTCGAGAATTTGCGCAGATAGCGCTCCCGCCAGTGTTGCCATTGCGCGGCCAGATCGAGGTGCCCCAGGCCCGATCCGGAGCCCTGGGGGTTGCAGAAGAGGCAGCCGCTGCGTGAGAGGGTGCCGTCCCGATTGGGGCAGGAGAATCCGGCGTCCAGAGGAATTTTTTGCACCCGACAGCCGAAGCGGCGGCGCAACTCCTGGGCCAGGGCGTTGTAGGGCGTCTGGGTCATGCAGGGGTCCGCAGGCCGGTCTTGACAGAGCACGGCGTTTTCTTAGATTGATCGGCCTGCAAACGGGCCGTCCTGGAGCAGGCTGCGGACCGCCGAGGGTTCAGCATCCGCGCCACCATCTAACCCACGTGAACAAAACGAGGCAAGCAGGAAGCATATGTCCAGAGTATTGGATTTCATGTTGGGACTTTTTTCCAACGACTTGGCCATTGACCTGGGCACGGCCAACACCTGCGTCTATGTCAAAGGGCAGGGCATCGTGTTGCGCGAGCCGTCCGTGGTTGCCGTGAAGCAGGATTCGCGCGGCAACAACAAGGTCCTGGCGGTGGGCAACGACGCCAAGCGCATGCTGGGCCGTACCCCCGGCAACATCGTGGCCATCCGCCCCATGAAGGACGGGGTCATCGCGGATTTCGAGATCACCGAGGCCATGCTGCGCCACTTCATCTCCCGGGTGCACAACTCGCGGCGGTTGGTGCGGCCACGGATCATCATCTGCGTGCCCACGGGCATCACCCAGGTGGAGAAGCGCGCGGTGAAGGAGTCGGCCCAGAGTGCCGGGGCCCGGGAAGTCTATCTTATCGAGGAGCCCATGGCCGCGGCCATCGGCGCCAACCTGCCCATTCAGGACCCCACCTCCAACATGGTGGTGGACATCGGCGGCGGCACCACGGATGTGGCGG
>CAZNSV010000025.1:0-16967 GCA_964575775.1 uncultured Desulfovibrionaceae bacterium | reverse complement strand
GTCCTCCTGCGCAAGGGGCTTGCCCGGGCGGGGTCGAAGGCGCCCCCGCAGACATGTTCAGGCCGGGCCGCGGCCATGCCCTGGGTCTACAGCAAGCCGACCAGCGTCAACTTGGTCAGGCATTTCCCACTGAACATCAAGCAAAGGCAGGCCTGGGTTCCGCAGGAGCGATGCCAGGGAGACACACAATCACTGTTGTCGCTCCCTCCTCCGAAGAGTCCAATGCGATACTGCCCCCCTGGGCCACGGTAAAGAGCCGGGCCGAGTAGGTCCCGAGTCCCGTGCCCTTGAACTTTCCGCTGGTCACGAACTTGTCGAAGAAACGATCGCGGATCTCCACCGGGACGGAACCTCTGTTACGGATGCCGATGCGTTGCTCCTGGCCGGAATGGAACGAGATGACAATCGTTTCACCAGGGGGCGAGGCCTCCACGGCATTGGCCACCAGATTGGCGACAATCGGGTAGCACAAACGTTCCTCGCCGCGCACCATGAACGCACTCTGATCGTTGACCGGCTCACCATCGAGACGCAATTCGATTGTAAGCTGATTCAGTTGTGCAGCCTCAGTGATCTCTCCGACCACACCCCGGACTGTGGCAAGCAGGTCAACGACACAGGGATGCAACGTGAACTGCCCACGCTCCATTTTCATGACTTCCAAAGACATTTCGATATGCCGCAACATTTTCCTGCCGCTCTGCTCGATGTCCCGCAAGTATTCCACCTGTTTGTCCATCAGCGGCGCTTCGCCAATGATGAGCTGCGGCAGATTGATGATATAATTGAGCGGCGTCTTCAAATCGTGGCGGATAATGTTCTCGATATCCTCCCGAAGCAATTCGAGATTTTTTCTGTCGGTAATGTCCTGCACCGTCCCGACCAGGATGCGTGAGTCGCCCCTGTCTTCCCGTTTCCCCATGAAGCGGACCCAGCGTTGGCCATCCTCCTTCCTGGCCAGGCGCAACTCCACGTCGAAAGGCTCGCCCAGTTCCACGGCGGCCCGCAGCACGGCGTGGCATTGCTCCTGGTCTTCGGGAGCGACCAGCCTGGGGGCATCTTCAAGATCCGGCATTGCATCCTCACTGAGACCGAGCAGGCGGAAAAACTCTTCGGTGCCTTTCCGTTCCCTGGTCCGGAGATCGATTCGCCACCCCCCGATCTGGCCAACGCGCTGGGTGCGGGCCAGAAGCTCCTGACTCTGGCGCAGTTCCTCGCGCACCTGCTCGAATTCCGTAATGTCGTAAGCAATGGAGCAGACCCTGTCGGGGCGGCCGGAGGAGTCGAACAGGGGAGACTTGACGACCATGAAGTGGCGGTGAACGTTGTTGACTGTCAATGGCCGCTGGAAAATCACCGCCTGCCCCGTGTCCAAGACCAGACGGTCCTCGGTAGCCAACCGCCGGGCAAACTCGGGGGCATAGAGATCGACATGCGCTTTACCAATGGGGTTGTCCTGATAGCCATGCAGCTTGCGATGCATTCGGTTGGCCAGGATATAGCGCCCCTCCGCGTCCTTGATGGTGATCATGGCGGGCGAATGATCCAACAGGGCCTGCAGTTGCTCCTGCTTGTTACGCAGGTCATCCTCGACTTTTTTCCGTTCGGTAATGTCCATGACCGTCCCTTCATACAGGGCGACACTGCCATCTGCCCCGCGGACAGTCCGGGCATTGAGGGACAGCCAGAGACGCCCCCCGTCGGCACGCTTGGCCGGGAACTCATAACCGACAATGGAGCCTTCCCGCTCCAGGATGTTCTGGACAACGCGACGGGTTCGAGGATCAGCGTAAATCTGACTCCCAATATCTGTTACCGTGGCAAGAAACTCCTTGGGATTATTGAAACCGAAATACCGCGCCAAGGCGGTGTTGGCACTGACCAGCCGGCCGTCCGGAGTGGTCTGAAAAATGCCGCTGACTGCATGTTCATAAATATTTCGATATTTTAGTTCGGCAGCCACGAGTTGGATGGTCTTTGATTCCACTACTCCGGCCATGGAGTCGAAGGCCTGGGCCAATTCACCCAACACGCCGCTCCCCCTGTCTCCGATCCGGTGCCCGTAATCTCCGTCAGCGAGTCTGCGCGTGGCCAGGTACAACTGCTTGATTTGCCGGAGCACGAACGCGTTGCTGAACAACCATGTGGAAAACAAGGCAAGGGCAGTCATGGCCCCGAGGTAGGAGAGGTTGCGGAGCAGTTCTGACTTGGCAGCCGCAAAGGCCACCGCGGTGGGCATGCCGACGCGCAGATAGAAGGCGTGGTCCCCCACGTGCAACATGGGCACCAGGGAATAGATGCGTTGCACCCCATCGATGCCCACAGCCTCCCAAACGTTTTGCCCTTTGGTCAGAAATCCGGGGAGGAAGCTGTCGGCATCTGGTGCCTGGCTGCCAACGGCCTTGCTGTCGGGCGGGTTGCGCGCCAGGATGGTACCTGACTGGTCGATGATGGTCATTGCCGCCCCTTCCGGTAGCGGAGTGTCGTTCAGAATGTCTGCCAGGGCCTGCAACTCCAGGCTCATCTGCAGCACGGCCCAGTGGGTGTCGGATTGGGGGGGCACAGGCAGGGCCAAGGGCAACCGCCCTGGCTCTCCTGCGGTAGCGTCCTGGTAGGTGCCGACGGTAAAGGATTCCGAGTCCACAACCCGCGTGATCCAGTCCTGGGGGCTCTGCAAAGCCTGTGCGTCCGCAGGGCTTGAACTGCAGAGCGGTGTCCCGTCAAAATTACTCAGGGTGATCGTGCCGTAAAGCGGATACTGACGGCTCAGAGCCCGCAAGGTGTCATTGCAGGTTCTTCCTCGTTGTCCGTGCAGCGTGGACAATACCGCCATCTCCTGCATCAGGATTCTGGCCCGATCGAACAGGGCCGCGCCTTTCTCCGCATAGCGCAACGCCAGGGCGTGACTTGCCGCCACTGCTTCGGTCCTGGCCTCGTGGTAACGGTCTTGCACCATGAGCAAGGACAACAACAACACGGGCACGATGGCCAACAATACGATACAAAACAGCCTCTTATGTAGGCTGTGCAGCTGACCGAGTTTCATGAGCCCCCCCATTATTGCGAATCAGCTCAACAAGTTGGCTTCTCAGAAACTTTTACTATGTGTCAATATACCCTTTATACTTGTCAGCTACAAGGGCTATGGATGCACATCCCGATCGCAACTGGCTACCGAACAAAAAGAGCAACCGTTATCCAAGACTCGAACAGCAAACAGCACCTACTATCGTTGATCACGAACAACTACCCACAGACATTTTTTCCACATGACACGCCCTTACAGTACTACGCCCTACCACCCAGCAACACAAACCAACAGCAACCATCGCCGACAATGCCAATGAGCACTATACACTCCGCGCTGAATACAGAATACATATCAAACAACATCCAACCATAGCAGTCCACCATAACATTTACAGCAACTTTCCTTGAGCAAACAAGATATCGCACATCAGGCAAAACATCGCGTGTTGCTGCTCCCTCGTCGTAGCGGGCGAGGATCGCCGGTTGCCTTTCCCCAAACGATCACGTAAGAGGCTCTGGCGCCACAGGCTCCCGGGGCAAGGGGCCTTGCCATACCGTTCCGGCCCCATGCCGCTGGGCTAAGCCGCCGGAACACCGCAGGACATCCACCACGCCCTGGGCCGTCCACACCCATGACGATGCGGGCACCACCGTTGCCGCTCTGTCACGGGCCCGTAGTGCCGAACACGCCGGACCGGAGAACCACATGCCCCTGAACCTCTTTGCCAGGAAAAACCGTATCCCGTCGGACGCCTCCGACGTGGCCCTGGATTTTTCCCCCAAGCGGCGCTCCCATGTGGAGATTCCCCACTCTGCGGCCCTGAGTCTCACCGGCGACCTGACCGTGGAGCTCTGGATCCTGCTGCGGGCCTGGCCCAACGACTGGACGGACATCATCGCCAAGTTCAGCGACGACCTGCACAACGAGTTCTGTTTCCGGCTCAGGGACAAGAGCATGGGGCAGTGGTACTACGGCAACACCAGCCAGGACATTTGCGTCGCCAACTGGCACCCGGAGGAGGACATCCGCCTCGACGAATGGACGCACCTGGCCTGCGTGCGCAAACTGGGCGCCTACGGCCGCATCTACGTCAACGGCGCCCTGATCCGGGAGACCCGCTGGGAAAACAGCGCCCCCGCTTGTGGAACCGAGAGCCCCCTGACTCTCATGGCCAAACCCCGGGCGGGGCACTTCCTCGACGGCATGCTCCGGGGCGTCAAGCTCTGGAACGTGGCCAGGGATGAACCCGCCATCCGCCAGGGCCTGGCCTGCGCACCCGAGGCCGACGAGACCGGCCTGGTGGGTCACTGGACTTATGATCCCCGCCACCCCGAACAGCTGACGGACCGGGTGGGCGGCCGCCACGGCACCCTGCACAACGCCCAATGGCAGGCGCTCAAGGAATTCAAGATCGATGTGGAGCGGGCCGAACTGATCCGGCGCATCGCCCCTGCCGAACTGGCCCTCAAACGGGCGGACTGGGGCGCGGCCCTGCCGCTCTGGCGGGAGATCATCCGGGACTTCGGCCCTGCCGCCACGGGCCGGGTGGCCCAGATCGCCAAGGCCCTGGCCGCTGCCGACCGCAACCCGCAAGCCAGTTGCAACCTCTGCGACTGCCCCTTGTTCGAGGACTACGGCGGCGACGAGGCCGTCAAGTGTCTGCACTGCGAGTCGCTGGACCGCACCCGGCTGTTGTACCTGCATCTGCAGCAGCTCGAGATTCTCAAGCCCGACGCCAAGGTGCTGCACTTCGCACCCGAGTATTGTCTCTACAACGTCATTGCCAAGGCCGTGGCCCCGGGCAATTACACGGTGGCGGACTTCGACCCGGAGCGCTACGACTTCGTGCCCGACATCGTGCGCTTCGACCTCTGCAACGACGTGGCCGACCTGCCCGCAAACCGGTTCGACCTGATCCTGCACAGTCACGTCTTCGAGCACCTGCCCTGCAACTACACCTGGGTGCTCTACCATCTGCACCGCGCCCTGAAGCCCACGGGCCTGCACGTCTGCATCATCCCCTTCATCCAGGGGCTCTATGACGAGTTCTTCGGCCAGTTGCCCCAGGAAGAGGCCATTCGCCGCTTCGGCCAGTACGACCACGTGCGCCTCATCGGGTCCGACGACATCCAGAACACCTTCGGCAAGGTCCTGCCCATCGACAAGGACTACGACGTGACGCGACGCTTCCCGCCCGAACTGCTCCGGCGGCACAACATCCCGGAACTGGCCTGGCGCGGCCTGACCACCAACACGGTGCTGGTGCTCAAAAAGGACGATTTTCGCTTCTGATCGGACCCTGCCCCGCAGCCAGAGCGCCGTCCTCGCCCACCTGCAGCAGCGCCCCGGCCGTGGTCACCAGGACGCCGGGTTCGCGCCCGACGCTCCAGCGCCGCAGGGCCTGCAGGGTCTCCGGGTGGGGGTGGCCAATGGCCACGGCCTGCCCCTGCTGCCGGGCCAGCTGTTCGGCCTTGCGCAGCTGAAACTCGATGGCCGCCGTCTCCCGGACCACATCGAGGAACACATCTCGCCGCAGCGTGGGCACCCCCGCCTGCTCCGCCGCCCGGGCCAGCAGCGAACGCTCGTGGGTCCGACTGTCCAGCACGAACAGCCCCTGCTCCGCCGCCACCCGGACCACCTCCCGCACGCCCTGGGAGTCCTGGGTGAAGCGTGAGCCCATGTGGTTGTTCAGGCCCACGGCCCCGGGCACCTGGGCCAGGTTTTCCAGCAGCAGACGCCGCAGACGCTCCGTACCCACCCCGACGAACAGGGCCCCGGCGCCAGGGTGCTTGCTCATGTCCACCGGCTCCATGGGCTGGTGCAGCAGCAGCTCGCAGCCATACTCCCGGGCCAGGGCGGCCACGCCGCGCGTTTGGGGCAGTCGCGGCAGCACCGAGAAGGTCACGGGCACGGGCAGCAGGGCCAGGGCCCTGGCATAGCCCAGGTCCAGGCCCAGGTCGTCCATGACGATGACCAGCCGCCCCCCTTCCGCAACCGCAAGGGGCGCCTGCTCTTGCATTTCCGGGGGCAGAAACAGCAGTTCATGGGTGGGGTGCCCCAGCACGCTGATGCGCCAGGTCTCGGCATCCATGCGCTCGATCCGCACCTCCCCCCCGGTCTGGTCCAGTTCCTCCCGCAAGGCCCGGATGAAGGGTTCGGGCGGGGTCTCGCGCCGCACCACCATGCGCTGGTAATGGTAGTCCTGTGCTTCCACCCCCTGCGGGGCAGGGGCGGTGGTCAGCTCCTGGACGCGCAGCTGGCCGGGCTGGAGACCGGTGCGAACCAGCCCCTTGAGAATGGCGTGATCCACCTGCTTGATCCCCTGCTCCAAGGGGCTGCCCAGGGCTTCCTCGTAGGGCTGCTCCTCGTGCCGCACCCTGCGCCGCAGTTCATGACCGTCCACGGCGGCGGGGGGGGCCCCGGGAGCGATCTCGGGTGCTGCCTCGATTGCCGCTGGGGACTTGCTCGGGAGTGTGCTTTCCGGATGGGGTGGCGCGGCGCCGCGCAGCAGCAGCAGGCCCGCCGTCAGGGCGAGAGCGAGCAGTCCCGCCACCGCCAGGAGCCGGGTGGGGGGCGTCGCACGAAGCAGACGCATGAGCCGAAGCGGATCAAGAGCCATAAACAAGCCGCCCAGGGCCTGGGCCCTGCCGCTCAGGTTCGGCCCTGACGGGCATTTATCCGCAGGACCACAAGGGGCACAACGCACTGACGGGCGGCAGGAGTTCCCCCCTACCGCCCGTCACTCAAAGGATGTTCTCCCTACAGCGCTGCCGGTTGCTTCTTCACCAGCTGCAGGCCGATGCGCAGCTGGTTGTCCTGCTCCAGCAGGGCCTTGATGCGCTCCCGGTCCGCGTCGGGCCCCTTGGCGCCGCTGGATTCGGAACGCTCGATGTGGCGGCTCAGGCCGCGCTCACGGACGACCATGCTGTTGTCCTGAGTCTCGGCCAGGGGGATGTGCAGATCGGGCTGGATGCCCTCGGCCTGGATGGAGCGGCCGTTGGGCGTGTAGTACAGGGCCGTGGTCAGCTTCATGCCCCCGCCGTCGGACAGGGGGATGATGGTCTGCACCGAGCCCTTGCCAAAGGTGGGCTCGCCGATGAGCAGGGCCCGCTTGTGGTCCTGCAGGGCCCCGGCCACGATCTCGGAGGCGGAGGCCGAACCGGCGTTGATGAGCACCACCACGGGCACCTCGAGGTCGCTGTCCTGCTTCTTGGCCAGATAGTCCTTGCGGCTCTTTTCTTCCTTGCCCTGGATGTAGACGATCATGCCTTCGTTCAGGAAGATGTCGGCCATGCTCACAGCCTGGTCCAGCAGACCACCGGGGTTGTTGCGCAGGTCCAGCACCAGCCCCTTGATGGGACCGGCCTTCTTGAGGGCCTGCAGGGCCTGCTGCAGCTCCTCGGTGGTGTGCTCGTTGAAGCGGGTCACGCGCAGGTAGCCGTACCCGTCCTCCAGGAGCTCATGCTTCACGGAGAGGATGGGAATGGTGTCGCGCTTGATGGTCAGCCGGTCCGGCGTCTTGGTGTCCTTGTGCAGCACGGTGAGCTGCACGGTGCTGCCCTTGGGGCCGCGGATCTTGCGCACGGCGTCCAGGAGGGTGATGCCCTCGGTGGATTCGCCGTCGATCTCGATGATGATGTCGCCGCTCTTGAGTCCGGCCTCGTAGGCGGGAGTGTCCTCGATGGGCGAGACCACCACCAGCTGGTTGTTGCGCATGCTGATCTCGATGCCGATGCCGGAGAACTCCCCGGAGGTGCTCACCTGCATCTCGTCGAACTCTTCCTTGTCCATGAAGGCCGAGTGGGGATCGAGCCCCTGCAGCATGCCGCGCACGGCCCCTTCCACCAGTTCGTTGCGGCTCACGTCGCGGACGTAATACCGCTCCACCATGTCCAGGACCTGGCTGAAGCGCTTCAGAGGTTCGTAGCGGTCCTCCTGTTTGCTGGCAAAGCCCGAGTCCATGCCCACGAACAGGGCACCGACAAGCAACAGGGAGCAAAGCAAAACTGTCAATCGCATGGTCTTCCTCCGAAAAGGGCCTCAGATGAGCTGCTTACATTTCAGACATGCCGCTGTCCGGCCTGCAGTGCCTGCATCGGACCGGCACAGTGCAAACCGGGGTCGGACCAACGGGGCGGGTAATACTTCTGCGGTGCCGACATAAAAAGTGTGCGCCCTCGCCCAGGCTATTTCTGCGCGATGAGCCATTGCCGAGGGTTAATCGGTTTTTGGTGAAAACGCAATTCAAAATAAACCCCGCCACCCTTTGCCTCCGGGTAGTAGCCCACCCGCCCGAGATTCTGCCCCTGCGCCACTTCCTGCCCCTTCTGAACCAGGCTGTCGGCCAGGTAGGCATAAAGACTGTAGTAGTCCTCGCCATGCAGCAACACCACCACCGTACCCATGCCGCGCAGCACGTCGCTGTGCCCCCCCCGCCCCCACGAGACGGCGCGCACGGGCGCCCCTTCCGCCACGGCCAACCCCACCCCACGTTGGGGCGGATCCGCCGAGGGTTTGAAGGGCACCACCTCCCGCCCCTGCACGGGCCAGGGCAGCTTGCCCTGCAACTGCTTGAAGGGCAGTCGCGCGGTGCTGGGCTTGCCAGGTTCCAGGGCCGCCACCTTGGGCGCCGCGGGCTTTGGGGGCTCTTGTTTGGCTGCGGGGGCGGGTTTCGGCTCAGGCTTGGCCGGGGTCGGCTCCGTGGACACGGTATATTGCAGCTCTTCCACCAGGGCCAGGAGCGCCTTGAGCTCCTCCTCCTGGTCCAGCTTGCGTTTGCGCACGGCGGCCAGGTCGCGCTGAAATCGCAGCCGTTGCTCCAGCAACTTGTCCTTGTCGGCATTCACCGCTCTCAACCGGGCCTGAGCCTGCTCGGCCAGCACGCGACGCTGCTCCAGGGTCGTGCGGATATCTTGCTCCTGGCGCAGGACCTCTCGCAGGGACTGCTGCACCTTGTCGTGCACCGTGGCCAGCCAGACGAACTCGCGGTCCGCCTCTTCCCAGTCGGGCAGGCTGCGCCCCTGCAGGACGTCCCGCCGGACCTGCACCGGCCAGAGCTTCTGGAGCAGGCTCTCCAACTCCGCGCGGTCCTTGGCGTTGCGCCCCTGCAGGGCGGCGAGGCGGCCAGAAACCTCCCGCACCGCCTCCTCCTGGGCGCGCCACTCCTTTTCCGCGGCCTTGATGCGCTGTTCCAGGGCGGCCATGTCCTGCTCCGCCCGCTCCAGCTCCTTGTGGACGCGACGCTCATCGGCGGTCAGGGTCTTGAGGGCCGCACGTGCTTCCTTGGCCTGGGCGTCCGCCGCGGCCTTGTCCGCGGGTTTGGGCGCAGCTCCGCCCCCCCCGGGCAACAGCAGGCACAGGAGTAAGACCGTCGCAAGCGCCAGCGTCGCGGCGTTCAGGCGAGGAAAGAATGCAAGGGGCAGGTGTCGCACCGGGGCTCGTTCTTCTTGCACCACCCCTTGGCCGTGCGCACCACCAGGGCATGGTACTCGTTGTACAGCTGCACGTCTTCCGGGAGCACGTCCATGAAATAGGCCCGCAGCTCCTCGTAGTCCACATCCTCGGGCAACAGGCCGTGCCGGGTGCAGATGCGCCGGGTGTAGGCATCCACCACAAAACTCGGCAGACCCAGGGCATAGAGCAGGATGGCGTCCGCGGTCTCCGGCCCCACACCGCGCACCTGCAGGAGCTTGTCCCGCAGCGCGGCGACCTCCTGCCGTTGCAGGGCCTCGAGATCGAAGCGGCACTCGTTCTTGAGAAACACCAGCAAATTCTTCAGCCGCGCGGCCTTGACCCGGAAATACCCCGCGGGGCGGATGTACTCCGCCAACTCCGCCTCGGGCAACAAATACATCCGCTCGGGCAAGAGCAGTTCCCGGGCCTTGAGCTGGTCGATGGCCTTGGCCACGTTGACCCAGGAGGTGTTCTGGGTGAGCACCGCGCCCACCATGACCTCGAATCCGCTGCCCCCGGGCCACCAGTAGCTCGGCCCCAGGGCCGAGGCCATGGCCTCGTACATGTTCAGCAGCAGAGCCTCACGGCTGCGCATGGCCGCCTGCCTGGACGCGGGTCATGCGACGGTCTCGCCCCAGACCAGGGCGGCCCACTCGCCGGAGACCAGTTCCCGGGGCGCCGGGAGCCCCAGCTCCAGATAGGCCCGGGCCACGGCCTCGCGCTGGATGGCCAGGAGCCCGGACAGGATCAGGATGCCGCGCTCCCCGCGCAGGGCGCAGAGCTCCGGGGCCAGCTCGATGAGCGGCTCGGCCAGGATGTTGGCCACGATGAGGTCGAAGGTCTGCCCCCGCACGGCTTCGGAACTGCCCACGGCCACGTCGAAGGCCTCGCCCACGCCGTTGACCGTCTTGTTCTCCAGGGCGTTGTCGATGGCCAGGGGGTCCGTGTCCAGCCCCAGCCCCGTGAGGCCCAGCTTGGCGCAGCCCAGTCCCAGGATGCCCGAGCCCGTGCCCAGGTCCAGGAAACGCATGCCGGGGCGGATGCTCCCGGCGCGGTGCAGCTCCGAGATGAGCTCCAGGCAGAGGGCCGTGGTGGGGTGGTGCCCGGTGCCGAAGGCCATCTTGGGCTCGATGATGATGGGAATGCGCCCCGGAAAGGGCTGCTCGGCCAGCATCCAGGGCGCGATGACCACGAAGTCCTCGCCGCAGGGCACGGCGGTGAAAAACTCCCGCCAGGCCAGGGCCCAGTCCCTGCGGGGCACCTCGGTCCAGACCGCCCGGACCTCCGGAAACCGCGCCTGCAGCTCCTGCGCCAGGGCCTGGCAGAACTCCGGCTGCTCCACGTGGATGCGGAACAGGGTCTCGCCCGGCGTCTCCTCGCGCTCCTCCCAGCCGTGCTGCACGCGCTGGAACAACAGGGCCGTCACCGGATCCGGGACAGCCTCGGGCACGGCCAGATCCAGGCGGATCAGGGCCGCGCCGCTTTCGCTCTCTTCGGGCGTACCCGCACTCTCGTTCATGGCCAAACAGTCATCTCCCATTGCAGGGGCAGCGGATACTTGCTCTCCGGCCCAAACCAGCGGTTGTAGATTTTGGCGTAGCTGCCGCTCGTCCACAGCTCGGCCAGGGTCATGTTCACCAGGTCCCGGAAGTCGGACTCGTTTTCCGGCACCCCCATGGCGTAGGGTTCCTTGGACAGGGGCTCGTCGCTGATCACCCATTCCCCGGGGTTTTCGTCGGCGCTCTTGAGGGCCACCAGGATCACGTAGTCCGTGGACACGGCATCCACCTCGCCCCGCTTGAGCGCCAGGAAGGCCTGGGGGTAGGACTCGAAACTCAGCACCGTGCACTGGGGCTGCTGGGCCTTGAGATTCTTTTCCGAAGTCGAGCCCTTGGCCGTGCCCACCTTCTTGCCAGCCAGGTCCCGCACGCTCTTGATGCCTGACTTGGCCGAGGCCAGGATGCGCTGGCTGTCCATGAAGTAGGTGATGGAAAAATCGATGAGTTCTTCGCGCTCGTAGTTGTGGGTCATGGTGGCGGCCACGATGTCCACCGCCCCTTGCAGGAGCATGGGGATGCGGTCCGCGGAGGTCACGGCCACGGGGGTGAAGCGCACGCCGATCTTGTCGGCCACGGCTTTGCAGAGATCGACCTCGAAGCCCACCAGCCGGTTGTTCATCTCATCGAGAAAACCGAACGGCGCCACGGAGTCCTTGACCCCGCAGAGCAATTCCCCCCGCGCCCGGATATCCTGCAACCTGGCAGCATGGGCCAAATCCCCGCCAAGGAGCAGCCCCAGCAGCAACACGACGCCCAAAGAGAACAAACACCGCGCCATCCGTCCCTCCCTGGCCAAGGCCTGCCGCGGGTCCGATCACCAGCGGCGGCACCCTGTGCTCATGAATACCTGGAGCTGAAAGTGCTGCCTTTCCGCTCCGGCGGCGACGCCGCCTGGACCACGCTTGCGGCGTGGCTGTTCTCATGACTGCGAGCAGCAAACAGTTAACACATTGTGTGCTCCTCGTAATAGGACAGGGTCCCAAACCCGTCAAGGAGGCGTGCGGCCTGAGCAGGAACCCCTCGGTTCGCGGGCCACGGGAGCCATGGAAGAAAATTGCCCAGCAATCAGAGCAAGGCGCAGCATCAGTCTGGCGCTGTGGTGGAGAAGCAGGCACTCGAGAATTTCACAAAACCTGGCTTGACTGCCTGACATCCTGCAGTGCGCGCCAACAGGAATCAGAAGCAACAGGCAACTGAAGACACTTTAACCATGTAATATTCTGCATTGAACAAATTTTGATCTGCTAAGCTCTCAATACGAATCAGAGTATCCTTCAAAATATCCACTATAATTGGCAATTACCGTGCAGCTCGCAACAAGTCAACAGCTTTCGAGACTGGACCCGCCCCCCCTGGCCCAAAGCGTTGCGCAGGTTCTCCCACCGCCTCCGGCCCATTGGCGCATGAAACTGTAAGAGGGGCTGCAAACACAGGTCACCGCAGTCCACACAGGCCATCATCACAACAACACCTGGACAAATGAGCAAGTTTTACACTCTTTTGATTTTTATGAATCCAGAAGCACAACAAATAGCCAAAACAAATGTCTACTTATGCCAAAAGTGCAACTGATGAATCTACAAAATTTATAAAAATGCTTTATGCTGCAAGTCAATGATCCAATGTTTTTTTACGACGTGCAATAATCACCATTGGCTGTTTCTGCAACACACGAAAAGAACCAGCAACACCGCATGCCAACCAAGAGCACACTTCAAGGTGAAACAGTTATGATTCTGCATTTTCCGTTACACATTATTCTTAATGATTGCCGTTGTAGAATTGCAACAGAACAAACTAATAAATTCTTGGCAAATTGAAAAAATAATTTCTTGAAGCTTGACAGCATATCTCTCAAGAACTACCGTATTCAAGTCACAAGAAATGATCAGCATCAGGAAGCAAATCATGAAAGAAAAAATCAGCGTCCATAATGTCTCCAAGATCTTTGGAGCTCGCAAGAACGAAGCCCTGGCCATGCTGCACCAGGGGCACGGCAAGGAGGAAATCCTCGCCGCCACCGGCTGCGGCGTGGGCGTGGCCCAGGCCACCTTCCAGGTCTACGAAGGCGAGATCGTCGTGATCATGGGACTCTCCGGCAGCGGCAAATCCACCCTGGTGCGCTGCCTCAACCGGCTCATCGAACCCACCGAGGGGCGCATCCTCATCGACGGCGAGGACGTCACCGCCCTGGATCAAGCGGCGCTCCGCCAGCTCAGACTGCGCAAGCTCGGCATGGTCTTCCAGAACTTCGCCCTCTTCCCCCACCGCACCGTGTGCCAGAACGCCGAGTACGGCCTGGAAATCCAGGGCGTGGACCCGGCGATACGCCGGGAAAAGGCCATGACCGCCCTGGAGCAGGTGGGGCTCAAGGGCTGGGAAGACTCCCACCCCCGCCAGCTCTCCGGCGGCATGCAGCAGCGGGTGGGCCTGGCCCGCGCCCTGGCCCTGGACCCCGACATCCTGCTCATGGACGAGGCCTTCAGCGCCCTGGATCCCCTCATCCGCCGCGACATGCAAGACGAGCTCATCACCCTGCAGGAGGAGGTGCGCAAGACCATCGTGTTCATCAGCCACGACCTGGACGAGGCCCTCAAACTGGGGGACCGCATCGTGCTCATGAAGGACGGGCGCATCGTGCAGGTCGGCACACCCGAGGACATCCTCACCGCCCCTGCCGATGACTATGTGGCACGCTTCGTGGAAAACGTGGACATCACCAAGGTCCTCACCGCCGACTCCGTGATGCTTAAAACCGAGGCCGTGACCTACGGCGACACCGACGGCCCCAGAGCCTCCCTGCGCAAGATGAAAACAGCCGGAATTTCCAGTATTTTCGTGCTCAACCGCGACCACAGCCTACGGGGGCTGGTCACGGCGGACGATGCCATGGCCGCCATCGAGCGCGGCGAAAAGAGCATCACCCAGATCCTGCGCACGGAACTCAAGACCGTAAGCCCGGAGACCCCGGCCCAGGACCTGATCCAGATCATTCACGACCTGCCCTATCCCCTGGCTGTGGTGGACGAAAAACAACGACTCAAAGGTGTGGTGATCCGGGGTTCGCTCCTGGGGGCCATTGCCGAACGAGGGAGGACACTGAATGGGAATACCTAAATTGCCATTGGGCAACGCCATCGAAGCGCTCATCGACTTTTTCGTCACGCACTTTTCCTTCATCACCAAGGCCTTTTCCAAGGTCACCGAAAGCGGGCTGGAGCTCCTGGAAGCGGGCATGCTGACCCTGCCCCCCTGGTTGTTCATCCTCCTGGCCACGGCCCTGACCCTGGGCATCACCCGCAAGCGCGGCGTGGGCGTACTCACCCTCCTGGGCTTGGGGCTCATCTGGAATCTGGGGCTCTGGCAGGCCACGGTGAGCACCATCGCCCTGGTGCTGGTGGCCACCTTGATCGCCATCTGCATCGGCATGCCCCTGGGCATTGCCGCAGCCATGAGCCGGGGGGCCTATCGCGTGGTCATGCCTGTGCTCGACGTGATGCAGACCATGCCCGCCTTCGTGTATCTCATTCCGGCCATTCCCTTTTTCGGGCTGGGCAAGGTGGCGGCCATCTTCTCCACGGTGGTCTTCGCCATGCCGCCGGCCATCCGGCTCACCTGTCTGGGCATCAAGCAGGTGCCCCGGGAGTTGGTGGAATGCGCGGACGCCTTCGGCTCCAGCCGCTGGCAGAAATTGATCAAGCTGGAACTGCCCCTGGCCACTCCCACCATCATGGCGGGCATCAACCAGACCGTGATGCTGGCCCTGTCCATGGTGGTCATCGCGGCCATGATCGGTGCGCGCGGCCTGGGGGGCGAGGTCTGGAAGGCCATCCAGCGCCTGCAGATGGGCAACGGGTTCGAGGCCGGGATCGGCATCGTCATCGTGGCCGTGATCCTGGACCGGGTACTGCAGCGCGTGGGGATCCGCAACCGGCAGGTATAGGATAGCCGCGCAACCCCATGCGGAGCCACGCCCCAGGCCTGGAACGGACTGTAAAAATTTGAACCGGACAACAAGGACGGTCCGCCCCTCTTGCACCACATCGAGAGGCGTACTATCCATAACCGCAACCACGGAGGACCACTTATGAAACGAATCGCCCTGACGGCCCTGTGCCTGATTCTGACCCTGGCCCTGCCCCTGACCGCTCTGGCCCAGGACAAGGGCAAGGTCACCCTGGCCTATGTGGAATGGGACTGCGCCGTGGCCAGCACCCACGTGGCCAAGGCCGCCCTGGAAAAACTGGGCTACACCGTGGAGGTGCTGCCCGTGGCCGCCGCCGCCATGTGGGCCGCCACCGGCACCGGCGACGTGGACGGCATGGTCACCGCCTGGCTGCCCGTGACCCACGCCGACTACCTGGCCAAGGTCAAGGACAAGGTGGAAGACCTCGGTCCCATCGTTGGGGGGGCGCGCCTGGGTTGGGCCGTGCCGAGCTATGTGGAGATCGACTCCATTGAGCAGCTCAACGACAACGCCGACAAGTTCGACAAGAAGATCATCGGCATCGATCCCGGTGCGGGGCTGATGCGCCTCTCCGAGGACGCCGTGGAGCAGTACGGCCTCAGCAACCTCACCCTGGTGGAAGGCAGCGGCGCCACCATGACCGCGGCCCTGTCCAACGCCATTGCCGCCAACCAGTGGATCGTGGTCACGGCCTGGTCCCCCCACTGGATGTTCGGCCGCTGGGACCTCAAGTACCTGGACGACCCCAAGGGTGTCCTCGGCGAGGAAGAGACCATCAACACCATCGTGCGCAAGGGCCTCAAGGACGACTTGCCCGAGGTCTACGCCTTCCTGGACAAGTTCGCCTGGAAGGACCCCAACCAGCTCCAGATGGTCATGGCCTGGAACCAGGAGCCTGGCGCCAGCCCCGAAAAGAACGCCCAGCGCTTCCTGACCGAGCATCCCGAAATGTTCGAACAGTGGACCAAGTAGCCTTGGGGCAGAGAGAACCACACGGGGGCCGCAAGGTCCCCTTTTTCGTGGCTCAGGGGCCGGGCTGGAAGGGCAGCTGCAGCGTGAAGACGGTACCCTGCCCGGGGGTGCTGGCCACCCGGATCGATCCGCCCAGCAGTTCCGTCATCCGGCGGACGTAGGCCAGACCGATGCCCACCCCACCGTAACGCCGGTTGTAGGAGCCCTCCAGTTGCGACAAGGGGCTGAACAGCCGCTCCTGGTCCTCCTCCCGGATGCCGATGCCCGTATCCCGCACCGCGAGGGAGAGCAGCACCGGGGCTGCGCCCTCGGGAGTGCAGCCCCGCAGGCAGGAGACCTGGAGCTCCACTCCGCCCTGTTCCGTGAACTTGACGGCGTTGTCCATCAGGTGCCGCAGGGCATTGAAGAGCAGGTCCCGGTGCCCCTGCAGCAACTCGGGCACGTCTTCGTCCAGCTGCAGTTCGAGCCGCAATCCCTTGGCCGTGGCCCGTTCCTCCAGTTCACGGAGCACGGACTCCAGGAGCTGGCGAATGACGAAGATTTCCGCTTCTTCGCCCTCGGGTCGCCGCTCCAGGGCCACGAAATCGAGCAGGTTGCGGATGAGGCCATCCAGAGCCCGGGCCGAGCCCACCACTTCGGCCAGGTGCTCCCGCTGCTCCGCATCCAGGGGCGTATCCTCGATGATCTGGGCAAAGCCCAGGATGCCGTTGAGTGGCGTGCGCATCTCGTGGCTGATGGCGGAGAAGAATTGCCCCTTGGCCAGGTTGGCCAGCTCGGCCTCGGCCTTGGCCCGTTCCAGGGCCGCGGTGCGGCGCCGCACCTTGTCCTCGAGCATCTCGTTGGCCCGCTGCAGGGCCTCCCTGGCCTTGACCCGTTCGTCGATGTCACGCACCACGGCGATGACCCGGGGGTTCGCCCCACTGCCCTGCTCGCGACTCAGGCTCACCTCGGCCCAGCGCACGTGGCCGTCCTTGCTTCGGCCCAG
>CAZNSV010000024.1:0-17073 GCA_964575775.1 uncultured Desulfovibrionaceae bacterium | reverse complement strand
GGGGCGCTTGCCGGCTGCTTCCGGGTCCGATCCGGACCAGGGCGGCGAGGCCTAGCGCGTGAGCGCCCCCGCCTTGCCCCTGCTGTCCCCGGCTGCCGTGGCGGCTCTGCCCCCCACGGCGGCAGGGACAGGCCAGGACCTGGAAATCCGGGACCTGGGGCTGCTGGGGTATGACGCGGCGCTGGAACTGCAGCTGGCGCGACTGGAGGCCCTGCGGGCCGGACAGGCCCCCCCGGCCCTGTTCCTGGTGGAGCACCCGCCGGTGATCACCCTGGGGGTTGCGGCCCGGCCGGACAGCCTGCTGTGCCCCCAGAAGGAACTGCAACGCCGGGGCATCGCCCTGGTGCGCTCGCGGCGCGGGGGCGACGCCACCTGCCACTTTCCCGGGCAACTGACGGTCTACGCGATCCTGCGCCTGTGGGGGCGCCCCCGTGGCTTGCCCGGCCTGGTGCACGACCTGGAAGAGGTGTTGCTGCGGCTCCTGCGCCGCTGGGACATCCCCGGGGAGCGCCGGACCGGTCTGCCCGGGGTTTGGGTCCGGGGGCGCAAGATCGCCTCCGTCGGCCTGGGTCTGCGCCACGGCATCACCTTCCACGGCCTGGCGCTGAACGTGGCTCGCAACCTGGAACTCTTTTCCTTGATCAGGCCCTGCGGCCTGGCCGGGGTGGAAATCACGGCCATGGAGCTGGAGCGCGAGGCCCTGGGCCTCGCCCCGGTGTCCGTGGCCCTGGACGAGGTGAAACATGCCTGCGGCGAAGAATTCCGGCGCGTCTTCCCCAACGTCTGAGGAAGGGGCAGCGCCCCAGCGCCTCCCGGAGTGGCTGCGCATCCGCCTGCCCCAGAGCAGCGACTTCGTCGCCACCGGTGGGCTGCTGCGCGACCTGGGGCTGCACACGGTCTGTCAGGGCGCCCGCTGTCCCAACATCTTCGAATGCTTCTCCAAGCAGGTGGCCACGTTCCTCATTCTGGGGGGCACCTGCAGCCGCAGCTGCGGCTTCTGCAACATCGGGCACCACTCCAGGGACAGGCAGCCACTGCCGCTGGATCCGGACGAGCCGCGCCGGGTGGCCGAGGCGGCCGGGCGGCTGGGACTGCGGCACGTGGTGGTGACCAGCGTGACCCGCGACGACCTGCCCGACGGCGGCGCCGCGCACTTCGCGGCCGTGATCCGGGCCCTGCGCGCGGCCCTGCCCCAGGCCGGAATCGAGGTCCTGATCCCGGACTTTCAGGGCTCGCCCCAGGCCCTGGACACGGTGCTGGCCGCTGGGCCGGACATCCTCAACCACAACGTGGAGACTGTGCCCCAGTTGTACCCGGTGATCCGCCCCCAAGCGGTGTACGCCCGCAGCCTGAAGCTGCTGGCCCGGGCCCATGGGGCGGGGGTGCGCACCAAGAGCGGCTTCATGGTGGGGCTGGGCGAGACGGACGCTCAGGTTGCGGCCCTGCTGGCGGATCTGGCGGCCGTGCCCTGCGACACCGTGACCATCGGGCAGTATCTGCCCCCCACGCGCCACCACCCGCGCCCCACCCGGTATGTGACGCCGGAGCGCTTCGCGGCCTATGCCGAAGAGGGGCGGAGGCTGGGGTTGGTCATGCACAGCGCGCCCCTGGTGCGCAGCAGCTACCAGGCGGAGCGGGTGGCGCGGGAAACGGCGCCGGAATAGCGGGACGCGGCCAAGGCTTGGCTTTTCGTCGGTGGGGCGAGGCTGGATCTGGGAGAAGGGGCGCTCAGCCCAACAACCCCTGCATCCGGGCTTCGAGGGCGGTCATGGCCTCGCGCAGCAAGGTCAGCTGCCGCGCAGCGTTGGCCGCATCGCCGACCTTGAGCATGCTCTCCAGGAACCGGGCGTTCTGACTGCAGGCCTGGGCGCCCATGCTCGCAGCCACGGTCTTCATGGTGTGGGCGTTGCGGGCGGCGCTCTCGGTATCCCCCTGCTCCACGGCAGCGGTCAGGGCGGCGAATTCACCACGCAGTTCCTGCCAGGCCGTGGGGAAGAGCATGGCGAACTCGTCGGGCTCCAGCCCCTGGGCCAGCCGGGCGTCCTCGGCCTCCAGCACGGGCAGCTCCGAGCAGTCCTGCACCAGCACGGCCTGCTCCCGCTTGTGGGGGCGCTGCGTGATGTCCAGAATGGCCTGGATCAGATGCCGCCGCTTGAGGGGCTTGCTGATGTAGCCGTCCATGCCCGCGGCCAGGCAGCTCTGCCGGGCGTCTTCAAAGGCGTGGGCGGTCATGGCGATGATGGGGACCGTACGGTACCGCTCCCCGGCCTCGCCCTCGCGGATGGCGTTGGTGGCCTCGATGCCGTTCATGAGGGGCATTTCCACGTCCATGAGCACCAGATCGATGGCCGGGTCCTGCCGCAAGAGCTCCAGGGCCTGGAGGCCGTTTTCGGCCACCAGCACCGTGTGGCCCAGGCTCTCCAGGTTCAGGCGCGTCACCAGCCGGTTGGCGGGGCTGTCCTCGGCCATGAGCACCCGCAGAGGGGCCACGCCCTGTTCCGTGGCGGTGGCCTCGTCGTGTCGCGGCGCTTCCTGCCCCTTGGCAAAGGGCAGGGTGAAGCGGAAGGTGCTGCCCAGGCCGGGCTGGCTCTCCACCCAGATGCGCCCCCCCATGAGTTCCACCAGTTCCCGGCAGATGGACAGGCCGAGGCCGGTGCCGCCGTACTGACGGAAGATGGACTCGTCGGACTGGGTGAAGTCGAGAAAGATTTTTTCCTGCCGATCTTCGGGGATGCCGATGCCCGTATCCCGGACGCTGAAGAGCAGCCCCAACTCCCGGCCGGGGGTCGCGGCCTGGGGGAAGGACTCCACCGAAAGCCCCACCGAGCCCACGCGGGTGAATTTCACGGCATTGGACAGCAGGTTGGTGACCACCTGCCGCAGGCGGCCCGGATCCCCGCGCAGCAGCGGCTCCACGTCCGGCGCCATGTAGAGGGTCATGCCCAGCTGCTTCTTGGCGGCTTCGGCCAGCAGGGTGTTCTGGCATTCCTGCAGCAGGGGCAGGAGCTGGAAGTCCACCTGCTCCAGGGTGATCTTGCGGGTCTCGAGCCTGGCGAAGTCGAGGATGTCGTTGATGATCTGCAGCAGCTGCTCGCCCGAGCCGTGGATCATGTTCAGATACTCGCGCTGCTGCTCCTGCAGCTCCCCGCGCAGCAGGATCTCGGCCAGCCCGTTGATGGCGTTCATGGGGGTGCGGATCTCGTGGCTCATGACAGCCAGGAAACGGCTCTTGGCGAGGTTGGCGGCCTCGGCGGCGCGGCGCTCCTGCTCGGCCAGCTCCCGGGCTGCCCGCTCGGTGATGTCCACCACCAGGCCTTCGTAGTAGGCCACCTCGCCCAGGCGGGTCCGCACAACCCTGGCGGACAGGGTGACCAAGAGTCTGCTGCGGTCGGGGCGCACCAGCTCCAACAGATAGTCGTTCATCACGCCCCTGTCCGCCAGTTCCTGCAGCATGGCGGCGTGCAGGATGCTCCCGGCCCGGGTGGGCTGCCCGGCCTTGCTCTCGCGCAGCAGGGCCTCGGGCGACTCGAAGCCCAGAATCCGGGCAAAGGCCGGGTTGGCCTCCAGCACCTGGCCGTCCGGAGCGATGCGGAAGATACCTTCCAGGGCGTTCTCGAAAATTTCGCGGTATTTCTGCTGCGAGGATTCCAGGGCAGCGGAAAGCTTGTGGGAATACTCCTCCAGCTGCTCGTTCTTTGTCCTGATCTCCTCGCTGGCCTCGTGGATGCGCTCGTTGAGGATGTTCAGGTCCTTCTGCATCATGTCGCTGATGTTCACCAGGCTGCTGCACTGGCGGTACAGCTTGCGGTACTCCCCGGCCAGCTCGCGGAACCGGGATTCCAGTTCCTCGGGGGGCGGGGCCTCGGCCTGCAGGAAGTCCTCGACACGGGCCAGGACCTGTTCTTCGTGGTGAAAGAGATTGCCGTTCTTCATTCTCCGGCCCCTGCGCTGTCCATGGCGCCCGGGACGGGATCGCACAGGGGCACCAGGTGGAAGGGCAGGTCGCCGCAGTCCTCGGCGAACTCCTCGCCGCAGTCCAACAGGGTCTGGTTGTCCACGTGGTAGAACCAGCGCACCTCGACCTGGATGCCGCGTCCCACGGCGTTTTCGAGCAGGTCCAAGAGGTTCAGGACGATCTTGGAACTGGAGCTGTTGAGGTAGGTCAGGCGCAGGTCCACGGCCAGGGGGCGGGCCGCTAGCAGATAGGCCTCGATCCAGGCGAAGACAGGGGTGTAGAACTTGGCGGCGTTCTCGGGGTAGGATTCCCCGTTGATCTCCACGCGCCCCTGCTCGGGATCGCAGAGGATGCCCGGCGAGTCTTTCTTGGGGTCGATACGCAGGACTTCCATGGATATCCTTCACACCGCCGCGCCCCCGCAAGGGGCAGCGACGGGCCTTGCACCGCGATACCACCCCCGCCACAGAGGCAGTCTGCAAGCGGCTGTTTGCAAACAGCGGGCTCAGTCTTCCCGGAACATACGCGTTCGGATGCCCCAGATCAAGGGGCCTGAGCCGGAGCAGCGCCTTTTTCCGAGTTCACGGGGGGTCTTTGCCCCACACCGGCCCCCGGCTTCCGAGGGTAACGGCTTCTTGTCAAGCGCGCCCGAAACGCGTAGGAACACTCAGCGCAACGGGGCGTAGCGCAGCCTGGTAGCGCGCCTGCTTTGGGAGCAGGATGTCGCACGTTCGAATCGTGTCGCCCCGACCAGCTTATCCAAGGGTTGCAACCGCCTGGTTGCAACCCTTTTTTCGTTCCGGCGCAGTTCCTCCTCGCGGGCCTTCCGTCACGGCCAAAGGCCCTAGGCCCCTTCGCCCTGCAGCTCCTTCAGGGCTTGCAGCACCGCTTCGGCATGCCCCGCGGCCTTGGCGACCTTGGGCCAGGTTTTGCGCACCACGCCCTGGGGGTCGATGAGCAGCGTGCTGCGCACCGTGCCCATGCACTCCTTGCCGCAGGTCTTCTTGAGCTGCCAGGCCCCGTAGCTCTGCAGCGCCTCCAACCCGGGATCGGCCAGCAGCCGCACCCCGAGCTGGTGTTTATCCGTGAACTTGCGGTGCGAGGCGGCGCTGTCCCGGCTCACGCCCAGCACGGCCGCGCCCAGGGCCTCGAACTCCGGCAGCAGGGTCGTGAACTCCAGGGCCTCGGTGGTGCAGCCCGAGGTGTTGTCCTTGGGGTAGAAGTAGAGCACCACCCACTGCCCCCGCAGTTCCTGCAGGGCCACACTGCCGCCCTCGGCGTCGACGAGGCGAAAATCCGGAGCCGGGCTGCCGGGAGTCGGAAACTGTCCTTGGCTCATCTGTGTGCACTCCTCATGGTTGTAGGAACAATCTGGGCGCGATCGCCCCACGGTGCGTCAATCCGCCCCAGGTCCCGGCGGCAACTCCAGAAACTGCCGCACGGTGGCTTCGCATCGGGCCACATGGCGCAGCTGGGCCTCCAGGTCCAGCCGGCGCAGACGCTGCCGCTCCGGGGGGCCGTACTTCAGGTCCAGCTTGCGGGCATTGCCCAGGGCATTGAGCGAAGCCGCGGCGCTCGTGGCCCCGAGGCTGCCGGTGCGCTTGCGGTGCCGTACCGCGAGGTGCCCCTGGTAGACGGCGAGCCGCCCCCCCAGGGCCAGGCCCAGGTCCCGGTCCAGGTCGTCGAACTGGGACGGAGAAAATCGCAGGTCAAAGCCCCCGGCCTCCCGCAGCACGGCCGTGCGAAAGACGTGGCAGCAGCCCGTCACGGACAGGCAGGGGCGCAGGTAGTCGAACTGCCCGGCATCCATGCCCTCCAGATGCAGGTCCGTGACGCGCAGGGGCGCCTCCCCCCCCGGGCGTGCAGCCCCGCCCTCGACCTTGAGATGCAGGTCCGTGCTCTGCACCGTGCGGGGCGCCGTGGCGTCCACCACCTTGCAGCCCCAGACCCCGGCCTCCGGGAAGCGTTGTACCCCGGCCCCGAGCCTGGACAACCAATCCGGAGGGGGCAAGGCGTCGTCGTCCAGATAGACCACGAACTCCCGCTCCGCCACCTGGGGCAGTTCCAGGAGCCAGTTCCGCGCCGCAGGGGCACCCACGTTCACCGGCAGGTCCACCCGCAGGAAGTCCCCCGCGCCCCGGGCCGCGAACCGCTCGGCCCAGCGGTCCAGCACCAGGGGCGTGGCGTCCCGGCTGCCGTTGTCCAGCACCGCCACCAGGGCGTCCCCCAGCTCCGAGGCCCACACGGCCTCCAGGGCCAGGTCCAAATCCTCGGCCTTGTTGTAACTGTAGAGCAGCACCGCCACCCGTCCCGGCAGCGGCGCGCGCAGGGTGTCCACCCCTGAAAGCCGATCCGCCAGGCAAAGCAGTGCGTTGACCTGCCAGGGGCGTTCCCGCCAGGCGCGGGCCCAGGCCTGCAGGGCCTCCTCGCGACGCCCCAACAGCGTGAGACAGGAGGCCAGGCGCAGTGCGGCTTCGGGCAGCAGCCCAGTGTCCAGCACCGCGTTATAGCCGTTCGCCGCGCGCTCGTACTCCCCCTGGACCAGGTCCAGATCGGCGCCGAGGAAGGCGGGCAGAGGATCCAGGGGGCGCAGTCCAGGGTGGGCCAGCCGCCCCTGTGCCCAGGCCGCGTGCTCGGGCCGCTGCCCCACAAGATAGGCCAGGCGCAACAGGGGCAGACTGCCGGGGGTGCGCTCCAGGGCCGCCTGGAGCAGAGCTGCGGCCTCGTCGCTGCGCCCCTTGTCCAGCAGGGCGTGGATGCGGCTTTCGTCGCGCCGGACATCCGGACCGGCGGAACCGATCCTGAGCAGCCGGGTCAGCAGCGCGGCCAGGGTGGGGTGTGCGTCGCCACTGCCGAGCAGGGCCTGCAGCGAGGCCGCGCCCTGCAGGTCCAGGGGATCGCAGGCCCAGGCCGCCCAGAGGGTTTCCAGGGCCAGCCGGGCATAGAGATTCCGTTGTGCGGCGTCGGCCGCTGCGGCCTCCAGACAGAGTCTGGCAGCCCCGGCCAGGTGCGCCCGGCCCGTACCGCCGGAGAGCAGGCAGGCCGCCAAAGCGGGGGGCAGCTCAGGCCACCGCAGATCCATGCCACGCCTCCCGTTGGTTGTGGTTGCCGCGCCCCCCGTCATGGGGCGCAACCGGACGGTTCAAGTCAGGGCCAGGCCACCCCATGGACAACGCTTGCGCCTCTCGCATACGGTGAATGCACTAGCAAACTTCAGCCCGATGGAGAAGCCCTTGTCCTCGCCGACCTTGGCCGTGGTCATTCTGCATTATGGCGCCCCCGCCCTGACACAGCGGCTGCTGAGCCAGCTGCGGGCCTCGGACCCCGAGTTGGGACAACGGGTGCTGGTACTGGACAACCACGCACCGGA
The DNA here is from genome assembly GCA_964575775.1 of uncultured Desulfovibrionaceae bacterium. Lineage (GTDB taxonomy): Bacteria > Desulfobacterota > Desulfovibrionia > Desulfovibrionales > Desulfovibrionaceae > CAZFCK01. The sequence goes on along the minus strand of CAZNSV010000024.1, from coordinate 9,748 downwards.
ACCGTTCCCCGACGCCTGGCGCCGCCTGGACCGCAACCTCTACTGGGGCGGGGCCCTGGCCTACTGCCTGCAGGCCTGCCGGGAGCTGGGCTGCAGCCACCTCTGGTATCTGAACAACGATATCGCGTTCATCTCCCGCCCCCCGCATCTGGAACGGGCCTGGCAGCGGCTCCAGCGCCTGGACGCCCGGCTGGGCCCCGTGGGCGTCTACTCGCCGTCCGTGCTGCGCAACCCCTACCACGCTCAGATGGTGCAACGCCCGGAGGGGCAGTTCCGGCTGGTGCCGTACATCGACGGCATCGCCCCCTTGTTCCGACTGGAATGCCTGGACGCCCTGGGCGGGCTGGACCTGGGTGCCAACCCCTACGGCTACGGGGTGGACGTCTGGACCTCGCTCGCGGCGCACCGGGCGGGCTGGCCCGTGGTGGTGGACCATCAGGTGGCGCTGCGCCACAGCTACCACAGCACGGCCCGCCGGGTGGAGGGCTTTTTGGCCCTGGCCGGAGCGGCCCAGGACGCCTACCTTGAGGAGCGCCTCGGCCCTGGCTATGCAGCGGAACTGCAACGCCTGCAGGGGGCGTATGAGGAGGGGGAGGAGATGTAGGGATGCATTCCCAATGCCCCAGCCCGCAAAGGCCAGCCGCGAACTATTGACATTTGCATTTCTACCCCACATATTCTACGGAGGCGCTCAACAGGAATATGCGAACTGCCTAATAAATCTGCCAAAGACACCCAAAGGCCTGCCATGGAAAAATATCTTGAACAACTGGAAGTCAGCCACCGCATCCGCGACCCCATCCATGGCTTCGTCTATTTGACAGAAGCGGAAAGACGGATCATCGACACACCCTTGTTTCAGCGATTGCGCCGGATTCACCAACTGGCTCTGACCAAGTACGTGTACCCTTCGGCAGAACACTCCCGCTTCGTTCACTCCCTTGGGGTGATGCACTGCGCGACACTGATCCTTGCAGGCGTGTTCGGCAATAGGCACACCATCCACAGGGAGCCCAAGAGAACACAGATCAAGACAATGCGCTTTGCTGCGCTACTCCATGACATTGGCCATTTGCCATTGTCCCACGCTGCAGAGAAGCAGCTACTGCAGGGTGCAAAACATGAAGACGTAAGCCAATACATCATTGAGCACGATGCAACAATAAAAGATATTATTTACCACGCAGAAGTTGACCCAGGTGACGTTGCAGCCCTGCTCGCCAAGCGGCCACAAGCAGAAAACCGTCTGCTCCACGAAATCATTTCGGGCCATCTCGATGCAGATCGGGCTGACTATCTCCTTCGGGATTCGCTGTTGTGCGGGGTTCGTTATGGAGAGTACGACTACGCACGCTTCCTGCAAATCTTTGCCGCAACGGAAGACAAAAACACAGGAGAATTGTGCCTTTCGGTTGACGAAAGCGACCTCCATGTGGCCGAATCGTTGCTGCTGGCCCGCTATCACTACTCGATCCAGGTCCTGTACCACCGCACCCGCAGCGGCTATGACTTTGTCTATGGGCGTTTTCTCCAGGACTGCAATCTCCCTGAGATCAACAGCATCTTCAACATATCAGATAAAAAATTGCTAGGTGTTGACCTCGATGCCTTTACAGACTTTGACGACTACACAATCATCCAGCGTGCAAAAGCCCTGCAAAAAAGCAATCCCTGGGCCAAAATGCTACTCAGACAGGACCACCTAATCCCACTTTTGGATACCAGCTCCACCTCACGACAGGGAACAAAATTATTCAAGGAGTTCAAAAAAGCATTACAAAATCAACAACAGCTCGTTGCAGACGAGGACTATTTCATTCAACATGACCCGCTGGAGATTGTCAAAGGTGTCAGCTTGCCCGGCGCTGAACAACCTCCTAATGAAGATGGGCCCCCTCAAGAGGGGCAAGCCGAAGATCCGAGCCGGAAGTCGAAGAAACCGACTGTGCCTTCAGGCTTTATCAAGCTCCGCAGCAAGGAGGGGAAAACGCGCACTGCTGAATCGGTTGACATCTGTGAACGATCATGGATATTCAAAAAATTCATTCAGCGAGACGACCATTCAGGCGCAGAGGACGGACCGTTTCAGATCCTCCGGGTCTATGTCACCCCGGGCAAACAAAAAGAAGCCCGCGACCTGCTCCAACAAACTGAAAAAATGCAGAAGGGGGAACAAGATGTACACTGACCCCAAAGCAACTCTTTTTGGCGTGCTGACCATACTCAACAAGAAAAAAATCCCTCTAGACAAGATCCTCCTCCACAAATTCATTTATTACCTGCAAACCCAGGGGGTTAACCTAGGATTTCGCTTCGAGCCCTACACGTACGGCCCCTTTTCCTTTGACCTGGCCTCCACGATCGGCAGCTTGGCCTTCTGGGACGTGGTCAAGGAAGGCAAAGCCGACATTACCATCCTCGACGAGTCCGCCTATCCAAATCCTTTTGGGGATTCGCAATACAAGCAAATTCAAGACTACCTTGACGATTTTAAGAAGAAAATCGGTTCGTTCGACTTCAATAATCTGGAATATGCGGGAACGGTGCTCTACTGTGCCGAGAGCCTGGCTATCCGAGGCAAAGAGGTTAACCGCGATTCCGTGATCAAGGAATACATGGCCTGGAAACCAAAATCCTTAGAAACAAAAATTGCCGACATGTACGAACGGCTACAAGACCGGCTGCCTGGAATCAATGATCGCCCGAAGGATTCTGCTGCATCCTGAGTTTGCCGCTCACACTTCTTTGCCATCAGTTCCAGCTGGGGCCTTTTTCTCTCTAGTCTTGTCCTCTCCCCCCGCCCCTCCCGCCGCCTCCAGGTGTTCTTGTTGCGCCTCTGCCCCTCTTGGGTGCAAAAAACGCTTGACCCAGCGCCTCAGGCGGACCACACAGCTCTTGCCGCGGACGCACTGCCCGGACCGCAACCCGGGTCGCCCGCCTGGTGCGTTCAGCCCGGGCCTTCGGCACACCGCCCCGGCTTTCATCCCGCACAGTCAAGGAGGCTCACGATGACACCACGCAAGCACCTGGCCAACGCCGTCCGGGCCCTCGCCATGGACGCCGTCACCAGGGCCAAGTCCGGGCACCCCGGCGCGCCCATGGGCATGGCCGACATGGCCGAGGTCCTCTGGAACGATTTCCTCAAGCACAATCCCGGCAACCCCGACTGGTGCGACCGCGACCGCGTGGTCCTCTCCAACGGGCACGCCTCCATGCTGCTCTATGCCGTGCTGCACCTCACGGGCTACGACCTCTCCATCGAGGATCTCAAGAATTTCCGGCAGCTGCACTCCAAGACCCCCGGCCACCCCGAGTCCGGCGAGACCCCGGGCGTGGACACCACCACCGGCCCCCTGGGGCAGGGCATCGCCAACGCCGTGGGCATGGCCGTGGCCGAGCGCATGCTGGCCGCCGAGTTCAACCGCCCCGGCCTGGAGATCGTGGACCACCACACTTACGTGTTCCTGGGCGACGGCTGCATGATGGAAGGCATCTCCCACGAGGCCTGTTCCCTGGCCGGGACCCTGGGCCTCGGCAAGCTCATCGCCCTCTACGACGACAACGGCATCACCATCGAGGGCAGCGTCCAGGGCTGGTTCGGCGACGACACCCCCAAGCGCTTCGCCTCGTACGGCTGGCACGTGATTCCCGATGTGGACGGCCACGATGCCGCGGCCCTGCAGGCGGCCATTGCGGCTGCCAAGGCCGAGACCGCGCGCCCCTCGCTGATTTGCTGCAAGACCGTCATCGGCAGCGGCTGCCCCAGCGTGGAGGGCAGCGCCGGGTGCCACGGTTCGCCCCTCAAGCCGGAGCAGATCGCCGAAGCCCGGGCCAGTCTCGGTTGGGAGCCCGAGGCCTTCGTGATCCCCCCGGACGTGTACGCCGCCTGGGACGCCCGCGGCAAGGGCGCGCAGGCCGAGGCAGCCTGGCAGACGCGCTTCGCCGCGTACCGGGCCGCGCACCCCGAGCTGGCCGCCGAGTTCCTGCGCCGCATGGCCGGGAAGCTGCCCGAGGATTTCACCGCCCGGGCCGATGCCTTCCTGGCCGGGCAGAAGGACACCGCGCCCCTGGCCACGCGCAAATCCTCCCAGGTGGCCATCAACGGGTTCGCCCCCCTGCTGCCCGAGCTGCTGGGCGGCTCCGCCGACCTCTCCGGTTCCAACTGCACCAAGAGCAAGGGCTGCGCGCTGGTGAACGAGGGCAACTGGGAGGGGCGCTACCTCGAATACGGGGTGCGCGAGTTCGCCATGGGCGCCATGATGAACGGCATCGCCCTGCACGGCGGCTTCATCCCCTACGGCGGCACCTTCTTGGTCTTTTCCGACTACGCGCGCAACGCCATCCGCATGGCGGCCTTGATGCGCACCCGGGTGCTCTGGGTCCTGACCCACGACTCCATCGGCGTGGGCGAGGACGGCCCCACCCATCAACCCTATGAGCACGTGCAGTCCTTGCGGCTCATCGCCAATCTCGAGGTCTGGCGCCCCGCGGACACCTACGAGGCCGCCGTGGCTTGGCGTTGTGGCCTGGAACGCGCCGACGGCCCCACGGCCCTGGTGCTCACCCGCCAGAACCTGGAGCAGTTGGAGCGCTCCCCGGAGACCAAGGCCCAGGTCGCAAGGGGCGGTTACATCCTGCGCGACTGCGAAGGCAGCCCCGACGCCGTGCTCATGGCCACGGGCTCGGAAGTTGGCCTGGCCCTGGCGGCCCAGGCCGCCCTGGCCCAGGAGGGTCGCCGGGTGCGCGTGGTCTCCATGCCCTGTCTGGACCGTTTCGCGGCCCAGGACCAGGCCTACCAGGACAGCGTGCTCCCGCCCCAGGTTACGGCACGCCTGGCCGTGGAAGCGGGCAGCGGCTCCGGCTGGTGGCAATTCGTGGGGCTGCAGGGCGCCGTGATCGGCATGGACAGCTTCGGCATGTCCGCCCCCGCCAAGCTGCTGTTCGCGCACTACGGCTTCACGGCCGAGAACGTGACGGCCAGACTGCGCGACCTGCTGGCCTGAGCCCGAAATCCGCATCATCCGGGGGAGGCCACGGCCTCCCCCGTCATGCTCAACACTGCAGCGGCACACCGCCGCACCGCGCACGCAAGGAGCCGTCGCCATGCCCCAAGAGCTGCCCGTGATCCTGAGCCCGTCCCTGCTGTCCAGTGACTTCTCCCGCCTGGGCGATGAACTGCGCGCCCTGGAGGACGCGGGGCTGTCCTGGGTGCACTGGGACGTGATGGACGGCCACTTCGTGCCCAACATCACCTTCGGCCCCCCGGTGATCGGCCGCTGCCGCCAGGTCTGCAAGCTCTTTTTCGACGTGCACCTGATGATCGCGCAACCCTCGCGCTATCTCGCGGACTTTGCCAATGCGGGGGCGGACCTGATCTGCGTGCACGCCGAGACCGAAGTGCACCTGGAGCGCACGGTCAGCGAAATCGCGCGCCTGGGCGCCAAACCCGCCGTGTCCCTCAACCCCCACACCCCGCTGGAGATGATCGAGTACCTGCTGCCCCAACTGCACATGGTGCTGATCATGAGCGTGAACCCCGGCTTCGGGGGGCAGCGCTTCATCCCCTTCACCATGGACAAGGTGCGGCGACTCGCCACCATGATCCGGGAGCGCAACCTGGAAACCCTCATCCAGCTGGACGGCGGCGTGACGCCCGAGAACACCCGCGCCCTGGTGGAGTGCGGCGCCGGGGTGCTGGTCTCGGGCTCGGCCTTCTTCAACCACCCCCCCTATCGGGAGCGGCACGAGACCTTTTTGCGGGCCGCGGCCGGAAAACCCTAGCGCATTTTCGCCTTGAAACAAGGCTCGCCCTGGAGTTATTTTCCAATCGTTTCAGGGCAATGCACAAGAGTATCCAGCCACTTTCCGTGGCAACTCCATTCTCCCCTTCGCCGCATGGTTTCCTGCTCTGGTGGTGGGCGCGTCCAGCTGGAGGCATCAGGAGCGACTGCCCCCCCTGGGGGGCGCAATCCTTGTGCCTGAGCCCCTGCAGCAGGACGCAGGCCACTACGCCCGAGCACATAGCGGGGAGAAGCCGTGTAGGCATGATGCGAGGCGTGAGCTTGGCTGGTTGCGGTTACGGAGGTGGATTTGAACCATTAAGGAAATTTTAGCAGCCAGCCAAAAATAGAACAATCTATACTGACTGTAAAAAATGAGCGGCCTCGCGAGATCCCTGGCTAATGGGGGGCAATCCAAAGGAAATGCGGGCCGCTCAATATGGTCCAGCCAAAGATGGCCGGTTACTGTCCGTCTACGTCGTCATGTTGATTGGTCAGTTAAGCAATGCGTTGACTCGACAACTACACAAGTCGCCTATTCCTGGCAAGTGGAAAAACCTTGTCCGGGAAAAATTATTGAATCTCCTGCCAGGCCAAGGGCTTGGCAAATAAAGCCCTGCAGGGTTCGTTCGTCGACCTTGCCCAGAATCCGGTCGCGCTCCGCCCCCTGCGTGAAAAGCAGAAACGTCGGGGTGCCAAGTATCCGATACTTGTTGCGATACTCTGGAGAGTGGGCCAGTTCGGCCACCGCGATTCGCAGCTGCGGCCCAAAGCGCCCTGCCAGGGCGTCCAATGCCGCTCGTTCCTTGTGGTTACTCTGCTCGGCGTGGAAAAAGGCAACCAGCAAGGGAAGCTCGCCCCCCAACAACTCCTGCTCGAATACCTGCACCGAGGCGTTTACGGTGCCGGGCGAGGCGGTACTGCTGGCGACAGCGGTGGGGAAATGGGAATCCATGCTCCCACCAATCCAAAAAACATGCCACGCCATCACCAGGGACTAAAAAATTATCCCAAGGTTCCAATAACTTATAGCGATAGTCAATCTCCACAAGGCGCAGGGCAGAGGAAAGTGTAACATGCCTGCGTGCTGCAACATGTCACCGGACGCGACACATGACAGATACGCCAGGAGGGTACCTCCTGGTCGCTACCAGCGCACCATCGGTTTGGACTAAAGTTCGAATTCTCGCAGTTTGCGGTAGATGGTCTGGCGGCTGATGCCCAGCAAGCGGGCAGCCTTGGCCTTGTTGCCCCCCGCATGCTGGAGCGCGGCGTTGAGTTCCTCCGGAGTCAGCTGGCCACCCTCAGCGACGTCTTCCACCTGGGGGCTGCTGCGCAGTTCCAACGGAACGTGGGGCAGTTCGATGACCTGCCCCCGGCAGAGAATGAAGGCGTGCTCCACCGCGTGTTTGAGTTCCCGGATGTTGCCAGGCCAGCCGTAGCTCATGAAGGCGGCGGCAACGGCATCGTCGAGCCCTTGAATCCCCTTGCCGAACTGCTTGTTGAAGAGCTTGATGAAGTGATCCGCGAGGATGGGGATGTCCTCGCGCCGCTCCCGCAAGGGGGGCAGGTTGATCTCCACCACCTTGAGCCGATAGTAGAGGTCCTCGCGGAACTCGCCACGCTTGACCTTTTCGCGCAGATTCTGGTTGGTGGCGGCAATGACCCGGGCGTCCACCTTCACGGTGCGCGAATCTCCCACGGGCTCGAACTCCTTTTCCTGCAGCACCCGCAGGAGCTTGAGCTGGATGCGGGGGGAGATGTCGCCGATTTCGTCGAGAAAGATGCTGCCGCCGTGGGCCAGGGCAAAACGCCCGGCCTTGTCCCGCACCGCCCCCGTAAAGGCACCGCGCACGTGCCCGAAGAGCTCGCTCTCCAGGAGATTTTCGGACAGGGCCGAGCAGTTGACCTTGATCAGGGGCTTGCCGGCCCGGGATCCGGCATCGTGCAGGGCCTGGGCCACCAGTTCCTTGCCCGTGCCGCTGGGACCGGTGATGAGCACCGTGGTGTCCGTATCGCTCAGGTCTTCCAGCAGGGTGTAGAGCTCCTGCATGCGCCGGCTCTTGCCCACCATGCGCTGGAACTCCTTGCGTTCGGAAAGCTCGCGCTCCAGCCCGGCCAGGCGGGAGATGTCGCGGGCCAAGAGCACGGCTCCGGAGAAGACCCCGCCCTCGTCCAGCAGTGGCACGCAGTTGAGCACCAGGGTCTGCTCGCGCCCATGCTGCCGACACTCCACCCGGAATTCGCGCACCGGCTTGCGGTTGCGCAGGGTCCGCTCCAGCACGTCGAGCAAGGGCGCAAATCCGTTGCCCAGGGCCGCGTCGCACACCTCGCCCAGGACCGCTTCTTCGTCCAGGCCCAAAATCTCCTGGGTGGCCTGGTTGGCCTGCAGGATGCGTCGGCTCTTGCCCACGGTGAGAATGGCGTCGGGCACGCTGCGGAACAGGGCCTCCAGATGCCCCCGCAACTGTTCCCGCTCCTCGAGCAGGGCCCGCTTGTCGTCCTCGAGGAATTTCTGCTTCAGGGCCAACCGGGCCATGCGCAGCAGCGTCTCCTTGTTCACGGGCTTGGAGACGTAGTCGAAGGCCCCCTCCCGCAGCCCTTCGGTGGCGGTCTGCACGCTGGGCTCGCCGGTGATCAGCACCACGGGGCAGTTGATCTGCAAGCGCTTGACGTGTTTCAGCAGGTCGATGCCGCTCTTGCCCGCCAGCAGGATGTCCGCAAAGATGCAGTCGGGCTGCTGCTCGGCCAGTCGGTCCAGGGCCTCGTCGTAGCCCTCGGCCGTGCTGACGCTGTGCCCGGCACCTTCCAGAAAGGCACGCAGGGAAAAGCAGATACTTTCTTCGTCGTCAACTACCAGAAAATGCGGCATAATTCTCCCCCCGGCAACACCATGCGCGACACCACCGCAGCGCTGCCGCAATCACCCGGAAAACGCCACTCCGCGCCTGGAGAGGTACGGCTCCCTGCCCACAGGATGAGCCCCTCCCCGCACAGGACTGCCAGTTGAACCAAGCACGCCGCGCGGTCGCCACAACCGCGAGCGGCTCTCGTGGTACTTGAGCGGAAACGGCATGATTTTCCACTCTTGGCCTTTGTGATCCGGACCGCGGCTGCAGCCTGGATGCACGCTGACCTGCGTGCAACAATACGACCACCGTATTGCGCTCGACAGGATAACAGTCCGCCAGGCCTCTGGCAAGGCGGCGGCTGCAATTGCGGACTACTCGAAGAGGTACGCGTACTTGGAATAGATATCGTGGGCCTTGCCCGCCAGCAGTTCGGCATCCTCCTTGACCGAGGCCGAGTGCACCATGCCCACTTCACTATGCAACAGATACTTGAGGGTCCCTTCCGTCTCCGAATACACCAGCACCAAGGCGTAGGCCGAACTCATGTTGGGGCGCCCCGGAAATTCCTCCACCGTGCGCAGGATCACCTTGAGCTTGCGCTCGTCACGGGTGGAGAGGGTGAACAGGCTGGAGCGCTCGAACAACTCCTTGAGGTGGTAGGCCAGCCGCCCCCCAACGTTGTCGCTGCCCTCGTGCTCCACGGAAATGACGATCTTCTGCTCCTGGCGCCTGGCCTCCGAGGGACGGTCCGGGATTTCCTTCATGGGCGCGGGTGCGGCCGGAGTCGTCGCAGGGGGCTCGGCCACGGCTTCCGCCACGACCTGGAAGGGAGCTCCTTCATCCTGCACCGCCTGAGCCAGGGGGCAGAGGGCCAGCCAGAGACCGAGCAGGCAGAGGACCAGAACAAGAGGGCGGATCGCTCGCATGGGCTTTCTCCCGGGCGTTGGAGGTTCAGATTCTGCCGCTGACCTTATGCACTTGCCACGCCCGTTTCAAGTCCCCGGTTCAGGAAAGCTCGCCTTCCGAAAACACCTCGGCCTCGAACCAGAAGAGTTCGGTCTCGTCATCCCGCCAGCAGCCGGGCTCCAGCCCGGCCTTGTGGCAGGTCTGCTCCAG
>CAZNSV010000023.1:0-17170 GCA_964575775.1 uncultured Desulfovibrionaceae bacterium | reverse complement strand
TCGCCGGTGTTGAAGTAGCTCAGGTTGAATTCCTGGTCCGAGCGCGCGGCCCAGAGCCGCATGTTGATGACCTTGCCGTTGCGGTAGCCGGGCACGAGCATGTCGCAGGCCAGGGCCATGACCTTATCGGCGTCCACCCACTGGTGCCGCAGGCGCCCCTGCTCGTCCTTGTACTCGATGATCCGGCCGTAGAACTTCACGGGCACGAGGAACTGCCCCCGATCGAATTCCCAGGGGTTGCCGGTGCGCATCCAGTTGTCGCTGCGTTCCACCTGGGCGCCGTGGTCGTCGATGATCTGGTGGAAGATGCCGTAATCGTAGCGGATGCCGTAGCCGTAGCCCGAGATGTTCAGGGTGGCGATGGAGTCGAGGTAGCAGGAGGCCAGACGGCCCAGGCCGCCGTTGCCCAATCCGGCGTCCCATTCCACTTCGGCCAGGTCGTCCAGGCTCAGGCCGAAGTCCTGCATGGCCTTGGCGGCGATGTCGTAGAGGCCCAGGCAGTGCAGGTTGTTGAGCAGGGACTTGCCCGGCAGATATTCCAGGGAGAGGTAGTAGACCCGCTTGGCACTCTCGTCGTAATAGGAGCGCTGGGTCTTGATCCACTGGTCGATGAGCCGGTCGCGCACGGCCAGGGCCAATCCGTTGTAGTAGTTGTAGGGTGTGCGGCGCATGTAGTCGCTGCCCAGGCTGGACACGATGTGCCGGATGATGTCCTTCTTCAGTCCTTCGAGGCTGTCGTCGTCATAGAGTCCGCCGCTCCACTGGAAAGCTCCGTTTCCGGCAAAGGGGTCGGCCTGGGTCTTGGCGGCCTTGGCGGGGGCTTTGTCGGTCTTGGCGAGTTCGGTCTTTTTGGGCATGCGTCCCTCCCTGATGGCGTCGTGCGTTATGCCCTGGCACAAAGCGCGCAGGGCCTTTCAGAACGCCCGCTGCCGCGGTCGTGCTGTTCGGTCTGGGTGCATGGTAGCTGATTGTGCCGATCATGCAAGTATTATTGGGCGGATGAGGCGGTTTCCTTTCGTGGCTCGTCCGTGTAGACAGGGCCGTGGCCGGAACAATGATGGGACAGGGAGCAAATAATAGCGCTCCAGGCACTGCACCGCCAGAGCGGCCGGGTCATGCAGCGTCCACCAGGAATCGCCATGCATAAGAGCCTGATCATCCACGCCAACTGTCAGGGCGAGATGCTGCTGCAGCTCCTGCAACAGCATCCGGTCATCGCCGCGACCTGGCACTGCAGGCTCTTCACCAACTACATCCGCGAGGCCGTGCCCCCTGATGCCCTGGGGCAGTGCGACGTCTTCCTCTACCAGCACCTCGGCACCGAATGGGGGGCGCTCGCCTCCGATCAACTGCTGCGCCAGCTCCCCCGCCACTGTTTCGCCCTTTGCATCCCCAACTACTTCTGGCGTCTCTGTTGGCCGCTGCAATACAACGCCGGGGAGCACGTGCTGCGGGACCGGCTCCTGGAAGACCTCTGGCAGCGCAAACCCGAGCGCGACGCGTTCGTGCTTCTGGCCACCCGCCCCGCCCTGCTGCGCCATTACGACATCCAGGGCATCGTGGAACAGTCCCTGGCCCATGAGCGCGCCAAGGAGGCCCACACTCCCATCAAATACCTGGAGCGTGTGCTGGAGGGGAGCAAGAGGCAGCACCTCTTTCACACCCCCAACCATCCGGGGGCGGAACTGCTGCTCTTCACGGTCAACGAGATTCTGCGGCGCCTGGATCTGCCGCTCATGCGCAGGGAGGACCTGCCGGAGCTGGATCCCTATTACACGGCCCTGGATCTGCCCGTGCATCCGGGACTGGCGGCCATGTTCGGCCTCCACTGGCTCCACCCGGAGAGCCGCTTCGCCCTCTACGGCCACCGCGTCACCTACGCCCAGTTCGCGTGGCTCTACGCCGAGTACCGGGCCTCGGGCACGGACAGCTTCATCGAGTTCATGGGGCGTTTCAACGCCGCTCGGGCAACGGGAGCGCTGGCTGACGCACCGGAGGGCGGGGCGCCGTAGTCCGGGGACTACAGCCCCAACGCGGCCTTGAGCTCCAGGGCTCTGGACGCGGGCTCGGCGAGACCCTGCAGGCTCAACTCCTCGGCCAGCCGCGCAAGTTCTCCCGCCACCATGGGGGCATAGACCGGGTTCTCCCGCTCCCTGTCCAGGGCCTCCCGCAAGGGGGGGGCGGCAGCCTCGAAATGTCCCTGGCGGGCAAACGCCAGGCCGAGAAAGACCGCCGAGCCGGTCTGCCCCGGGTCTTTTTCCAGGGACTGCTGCAGCACCTGTACAGCCATGGGGTGGTTGCCCAGGGCGTAGAGGGTGAAGCCGTACATGCCCAGATAGTGCCCGCTGTCCGGTTTGACGCGAACAAGTTGGGCGGCAAAGGGCAGGGCCTCCGCGAAACGCTGCTCTTTGAGCAGGGCGTCGGTCAGCAGATCCAGGGGTTTCACTTCAAAGGGATAGACCCGGACATAGGCCTCGAGATGGGGCGCTGCCCGCTGGTACTCGCCCTTGGTGTGGAGAAAGCCCCCCAGATGGAAACGCGCTTCGTGGTGGTCGGGAATGACGGTGGCGGCGTGGGAGAGCAGGGTCTCCCCGTCCTGCCACACCGCGATCTGTCGCCAGGTCAGGGGCAGCAGAACCGCGGGCGCGGCCACGAGCAGGAGCACCAACACCGGTTGCCCCCAGCGCCTTGGCGCCAGCAGGGCGTGCAGCCCCCAGACCAGGGCCAGGAAGATGCCCACCAGGGGCACGTAGGTGTAACGGTCGGCCATGGACTGGATGCCCACCTGCAGGATGCCGATGACCGGGGCCAGGGTCCCCAGATACCAGAGCCAGCCCGTGAGCAAATAGGGCGCCCGCTGGCGCAAGCGCAGACAGCAGGCCGTGAGCAGGAACAGCACCAGGGCGGCGATGGCCGCTTTCCAGAACAGAATCCGCTCCGGATAGGGGTAGAGAATGGCCAGGTCCACGGGCCAGAGCATCTTGCCGAGATAGGCCGCATAGGCGCACAGGGCGTTGTAGAAGCGCAGGCCAAGCCCGGCGTGCTCCAGGCCGCTCACCGCACCGCCCCTGCTCTGGGAGAGGATGGTGGTCAGCCCCAGGGCCAGGGACATGAGCAGCAGAGGGACTTTTTCCGGCAGCAGGCGCGCCAGGCGCTGGGTGAAGGTGCCCTGTCCGTTCTGCAGGCGCCCCAGCGGCCAGCCGTCGAGCACCAACAGCAGCAGGGGCAGGGTCACGATCATGGACTTGGCCAGCAGCCCCAGGCCGAAAAGCAACAGCAGGAGCAGGTAGCGCCCCAAAGAGGGGGCGCGGGCGTATCCGGCGTAAACCCAAAGGGCGGCGAACCAGAACAGGGTGTTGAGGATGTCCTTGCGCTCGGAGATCCAGGCCACGGACTCCACCCGCAAGGGGTGCACGGCAAAGAGGGCGGCCACGGCCGCGCTGCGCCAGGTGGCGCCGGTGAGGGCGCGCAGGGCGAAAAAGAGCAGCAGGGTGTTGCACAGGTGCCCCAGCACGCTGGAGAGATGGTGCCCCCAGGGGTCGAGCCCGTAGAGTGAGATGTCGAGCATGTGGGCGAGCCAGGTCAGGGGGTGCCAGTTGCCACCATGGAATGTGGAAAAGGCCCAGAGCACGGACTCGAGGTTCAGGCCTTGCAGGACGGGCGGGTTCTTCAGGATGTAGGTCACGTCGTCGAAGGGCACGAAATCGTTGCCCAACGCGGGCCAGAAGGCCAGTCCGGCCAGCAGCGCCAGGAGCCCGGCGCAGAGCCAGGGGCGGTGGGTGGCCAGGGGAGCACGGCTCACAGGGGGCGGAACGGTCAGGAGGGAACGCAGGGTCACGGGATGTACGATAGCGGTTCGGGATCCGGAAATCGTTGGTTACCGGTAGCTCAGGTGGTCCAAGATGGTCTGCTGCAAGGCGTAGTACAGCTCCAACTGGCGTGGGCCGTGCAGCTCGTCCATGACCTCCAGCACGAAGGGATGCACCTCGATTGCCTGCCAGAGCTCGCGGCAGTCAGCCGGTGACAGGGTGTCCAGCACCGCCTTGACCTGGATGCCGTCCTGCTGGTCGAACCAGAGCCGCACCACCTTGTCGGCCAACTGCGTGATCCGAAAGGAGCTCTGGGCCTGGGCGGTGCCGCAGGGCAACAGCGGCCCCAGGCTGAGGCAGAGACACAGGGCCAGACAGGACATGGCGAGGCGAGCCCTGAAGGCTGCTGGGTTCCTGGCGGGGTAGCTGGGCCGATTATCCATCCCGCAGCCCTAGCACAAAGCGTCCCGAAAAGCAAAGTTCGTGTCAAGCCGGTACCCCCCCCCGTGCGGTGGGTGCGGCGGCATCGGTGCGAAAGCGACAGGATTAGACAGATGCCCTTGGGACTGGTATTGGTTTTCTTCCCGCACACCGCTGCGGGTGAACGAAGGCAGACAACGCGACCACGAGCGAGGAGCATTATGCGGGTACTACGGGTTCGTCATGGCGAGAGGACTTTTTTCGCGGCCCTGCAGCAGGTGCCCAGGCCCGAGGGGGCCGAGGGCGACAAGCCCTTCGACCTCTACGTGCAGTGCCTGAACAAGGAGCTGGGCTATCGTGAACCCATTCCCTTGCAGGAGTGCGCCATTCTGCCACCGGTGGTGCCCACCAAGATCGTGTGTTTGGGCGTGAACTACCGCTCCCACGCCGAGGAGATGGGGCACGCCATTCCCGAAGAGCCCATTCTCTTTCTCAAGGCGCCCTCGGCGGTCATCGGCAGCGGCCAGGCCATCGTGCTCCCGGCCATGTCCCAGCGGGTGGATTTCGAGGGCGAGCTGGCGGTGGTCATCGGCAAGGGCTGCCGGAACATCGCGCCCGAGGAGGTGCCCGGCCACGTCTTCGGCTACGCCTGCGCCAACGACGTTACGGCCCGGGACCTGCAAAAGCGCGACGGGCAATGGGGGCGGGCCAAGAGCTTCGATACCTTCGCGCCCGTGGGGCCCTGGATCGAAACCGAGGTGGCGGATCCGGACAATCTGGAGCTGATCACGCGGGTCAACAACGAAATCCGTCAGCAGGGCAACACCCAGGACATGATTTTTTCGCCTTTCGAGGCCGTGAGCCGCATCTCCCGGGTGATGACCCTGATGCCCGGGGACGTGATCCTCACCGGAACCCCTTCGGGCGTGGGCCCGCTGGCCCCGGGGGACGAGGTGCGGGTGGAGATTTCCGGCGTGGGCGCGCTGATCAACGGCGTGCTGCACGAGTCCGGCGAGGCGGAGGGTGAGCTGGGCGAGGAGTACGAGACGCGCCCCCCTCTGCAGTGAAGCACCGGCCAAGTGAAAGAAGAAACCCCCCGGAAGCGCGGCCTCCGGGGGGTTTTCCAGTTCCGGCGTGCGCCGGTTATTTGTAGCCTTTGAGCGAGTCCAGATACTCCGGCAGGAACAGGGAGATCTGGGGGATGTAGGTGATGAGGATCAGGAAGAACAGCAGCAGCATGAGCCACGGCAGTGCGGCGCGCAGGACCCAGGTGATGCTGTGGCCGGTGATGCCGGCGGTGACGAAGAGGTTGAGCCCCACTGGTGGTGTGATCATGCCGATTTCCATGTTCACCACCATGATCACGCCCAGGTGAATGGGATCGATGCCCAGCTGGACGGCGATGGGGAACAGGATGGGGGCCATGATCAGCAGAATGGCCGAGGGCTCCATGAAGTTGCCCGCGATGAGCAGCAGGATGTTCACCACGATGAGGAAGCCCCAGGCCGGCAGCCCCCAGTGGGTGATGATGTCCGCGATTTCGTGGGGAATGCGCTCCGTGGTCAAGACATGGGCAAAGAGCATGGCGTTGCCGATGATGAACAGGAGCATGATGCTGACCTTGGAGGCATCGCGCAGGACCTTGCGCACGTCCGCATGGTACATGGAGCGCGGCAGGGCCGCGATGCTCAGGGCCAGGTTGCGGGCAAAGGCCGTGCCCGGGTTTTCGTTCTTTTTGAGCCAGGCCACGCCCTTGAGCGGGCCCATGTCGCGGTAGACGAAGATGGCGATGAAGTAGGCATAGACCGCGGAGACGGCGGCTGCCTCCGTGGGGCTGGCGATGCCGCCGTAGATGGAGCCCAGCACGATGACGATGAGGAAGAGCCCCCCGGAGGCCTTGAGCGCGGACAGGCTCAGGGAGCCGAATCCGGGCCAGGGCAGGGCCGGGAGGTTCTTGATGCGCGCCACGATGTAAATGGCGATCATCAACAGGGTGCCCATCAGAATCCCGGGAATGAGGCCGGCCATGAACAGGCGGGCGGCGGATTCCTCGGTGGCCGCGGCGTAGACCAGCATGACGATGGAGGGCGGGATGAGGATGCCCAGGGTACCGGCGTTGGTGATGACGCCGGCGGCCATGGTTTCCGGATACCCGGCCCGGACCATGCCGGCGATGACGATGCTGCCGATGGCGGCCACGGTGGCCGGGGAGGACCCGGAGACCGCGGCGAAGAGCATGCAGGCCAGCACCGAGGCCATGGCCATGCCGCCCTTGATGTGGCCCACGCAGTCGATGGCAAAGCGGATGAGCCGGTTGGCCACTCCACCGGTGGTGAGGAAGGCGGCGGAGAGGATGAAAAAGGGAATCGCCAGCAGGGTGTAGTGGGTGCTCTGCGCCTCGAAGAGCTTCAGGGCGATGGACGCCAGGGAGTCGTTCGAGAACATGAGGATGGTGGTGATGCTGGAGAGTCCCAAGGCAATGGCAATGGGCATGCCGGAGAACATGCACAGGAATAACAGGGTGAATAAGGCAACGGTGGTCATTTGTTCTTGCCCTCGGCTTCAGCGTATTTCCTGGCTTCTTCGGCCAGCTGCAGGCTCTCCTTGGCCTCATCCACCATCTTGAAGCTGTCCGCCTTGCCGCGCAGCAGCTGCAGCAACAGTTGCAGCAAGCGCACCGTCATCATGATGAAGCCCAGCGGCAGGATGCACATGGCGAACCATTTGGGGATGGGCAGGTCGTGCATGTAGATGTTCACCTGGTACATCTTGGCCAGGTAGACCCAAGAGCCCCTGATGAACAACCCACAGTAGAAGAGGCTGGCCAGCACGGCGGCAATGGTCACCAGGCGGCGCACCTTGCTGCTCAGGACGCGTACCAGGGCGTCCACGCCCAGGTGGGAGCCGATCTTCAGGCCGTAGGACACGCCGAAGAGCACCATCCAGGCCCCGAGCAGCAGGGTCAGCTCCTGGGCCCAGAGCAGGCCGGTGCTGAAGCCGAAACGCAAGACGACCTCGACGAATACCAGTAGGGTCATGAAAGCCAGGAAGAAGGAAATGATTCCTTCTTCCAGGCTATTGATGAACGATTTCATGATGGTCGCGGTTGGGGCCTAGTTGTTGGCGGCAATGGCGGCGTCGATGAGGTCCTTGCCGATGTCGCCCTCGAACTTCGCCCACACGGGCTTCATGGCCTCGACCCACTGCAGGCGCTCTTCCTCGGTCAGCTGGATGATCTCGCAGCGGCCGGACTCGGCGATCTTCTGCTTGTCTTCCAGGTTCTTGTCGTTGGAGATTTCGTTGCCGTAGATGCGGGCTTCCTCGAGAATGGCGGCCAGTTCGGTGCGGATGTCCTCGGGCAGGCCGGTCCAGAAGTCGGTGGAGGTCACCAGCATGTAGTCCAGCAGGCCGTGGTTGCTCTCCGTGATGTAGGGCTGCACTTCGAAGAACTTCTGGGAGAACATGTTGCTCCAGGTGTTCTCCTGGCCGTCGATGGCCTTGGTCTGCAGCAGGGTGAAGACTTCGGAGAAGGGCTTCTTCAGCGGAATGGCGTTCACGGCTTCAAACTGGGCGGCCAGCACGTCCGAGGCCATGATGCGGAACTTGCGGCCCTTGGCGTCGGCCGGGGTGCGCAGGGGGTTGCTGGAGGAAATCTGCTTCAGGCCGTTGTGCAGGTAGCCGAGACCGGTGAGACCCTTGCTTTCGATGCTGGTCAAGAGCCCCTTGCCCACTTCGCTGTTCTGGAACTTTTCCACCGCGGCCATGTCCTTGAACAGGAAGGGCAGGTCAAAGACCTGCAACTGCTTGGTGTAACGCTCGAACTTGGACAGGGCGGGGGCGATGAGCTGCACGTCGCCCAGCAGCATGGCCTCCAACTCCTTGTCGTCGCCGAAGAGCTGGGAACTGGGGTAGACTTCCACCACCACCTTGCCGGCCATGCGCTCGGCCACCAGGTCGCGGAACTTGTTGGCCATCTGCCCCTTGGGGGTGTTCTCGGCCACCACGTGGGAGAACTTGATCACGATGGGGCCCGCCAGCGCGGAAGCGGCGAAGACCAGGCACAGCGTCATGGCAGCCAAGACAGTCACAATCCGTTTCTTGCTCATCCCGTTTCTCTCCTTCATCCAGGTTTGTTGATACCCCGCACCCCGCCCTGCGGACGCAACAACATTGCCGCGTCCGTGGGACGTCTTTGCGGGGCGACACGCCTTGTCCCGCACAACAGGGGGCGTCCGCCACCGTGAATCGG
Organism: uncultured Desulfovibrionaceae bacterium; assembly: GCA_964575775.1. Taxonomy (GTDB): domain Bacteria; phylum Desulfobacterota; class Desulfovibrionia; order Desulfovibrionales; family Desulfovibrionaceae; genus CAZFCK01. The sequence goes on along the minus strand of CAZNSV010000023.1, from coordinate 8,692 downwards.
ACGCCGCAGACTCCTTGCGCTCCCGGAAACTCTGCCATGTTCCAGGGGCTGGAGATCCTGTCCCCCTAGCCTCGCTGCCGGCTGCCAACCGGATTCGCGAGGCGGGGCAGTGCGTCCCGCTTTCATGATGTGCGGCATGACTACCTGAAACTACGAGGAAATGCAAACTGGTGCGGGGGCCAAATGCAGAAAAAACCACGGCATTTCTATGAAAAAAATTATTTCTTGGCCAACTGTGATCCCAGAGCATACAATGTTGACACTGATTTCACAATCTACTATCATCATTTCAACAATGATTGATTGATCAATCCGCGCCATGACCAAGCAAGAACGGATCCTCCAGGCTGCCCAGGAACTCTTCGGAATCCACGGCTACGCCAACACCACCATGAAAATGATCGCCGAGCGGGCCGAGGTGGCCTTCGGCCTGGTGGCCCATTACTACGGCAACAAGGACGCACTGTTCGTGGAGGCGGGACTGCGCATGGTCACCACCCTCCTGGAGACCGTGCGGCACGAGGCCAGGGGCACCGCCACCGGTCTGGCCGGGGTGGAGAGTTTCGTCCGCCGCTATCTGGAGTTCACCCTGGAGCACGCCGGGACCTTCACCATCCTCCTGCGCTGCTCCCCGTTCAGCGACGTGCGCCTGGCCATGGACCGCCAGAGCATCACCGACACCTTCGCAGACCTCATTGCGGAATTGCAGGGCCACCTGGAGCGGGGGCAGACCGATGGCAGCATCCGCCGCCTGCCCCCCCGGGAAACCGCCTTCGTCATCTACAGCAACATCGTTGGCGCGGTACGCACGCGCTTCATCGCCCCTTACGAGGTACCGGGCCTCTACGGCGAAACCCTGCGCTTCATCGTGCGCAGCATCGCCGCGCCCGGCTGCCTGGCACCAGAAGACCCTTGATCCCTCCCACCATGGGGGGCGCGCCTGTCACCCCCGACCACGGTTTTGTCCCGCTCCTGTTACATGTCTGGTACAGAGTTACAGTGGGATTCCAGGTCGCTTTGCGCCCCTGCGAATGATTCAAGGCTCTTGGCCCCGTAGGCAAGTTGCTGGCTCCTGGTCTGGATTTTGCTGTTTTCTGAGTATCCACTTGCCGGAAGCCGCGAGCGTCCGTTACCGGGCGCCCGGGGGGAGGCCGGCGGGTGGACTTTCCGGAAAGTCAGGGGGAGTAAGGATAGGCATGACCACCGGCGGCCGCTGAGTCGCCGGTGGTTCATTCATTATTGGGGGCGGGAAGAACTGGAGGGGCGGACTGGGGAGAGACTGGAGCATACTCCTGAAACTGTGGGGAGTTGTTTCAGGAGGAGCCTTGTTTCCAGGCGAAGCGGCTTTACAGCCCCGACTCGGCCTGCAGGAGCGTGACCGTATCTCTTCCGGTCAGACGTTCCACAATGCGGCGCAGTTTCTCCACTTGCACCGGCTTGTGGAGCACGGCGTCCATCCCGGCCTCCAGGCAGCGTGCGTACTCCACTTCGCCGTTCAGGGCCGTCACGGCCACGATGGGGACCTTGGCCGCTGGGGTGTCGCTGCCGCGGATCAGGCGCGTGGCTGCCAGACCGTCCAGAATGGGCATCTGCACGTCCATGAGCACCAGATCCACATGGTGCTTGGTCAGCTTGTCCAGGGCTTCGCGGCCGTTGTAGGCGGTGAGCACGCCGTAGCCGCAATGCTTCAGGACTTTTTCCAGGAAAAATCGGTTGATCTGGCAGTCTTCGACGATGAGCACCTGCATTGCCGCCTCTCCATGGTCCCTGTTGTGTTGTCGCCGACTTTCCTGCCGGGATGGTTCGTGCATGTCCATGGTTGCCCCTCCTTTCAGCTGGAGCAACCGCAATTGTCGGCGCCGTCCAGGCAGGCCTTGAGGGTCTCGATAGTGATGGGCTTGCGCAGTACGGCATCGGCACCGTAATTGCGAATGGACTGCAGGGTGGTGGGTTCCAGACTCCGCCCTCCGCCGGCCATGGCGATGATCAGCGCGCCGGGGGAGCTGCGGCGCAATGCGGCGATGAGGTCCAAGCCGTTCTCATGGTTCAGGAAGACCTCGACCAGCATGGCAAGGGGCCTGGTCTGTTCCAGCAGGGCCAGGGCTTCCGCCCCGCTCTGCACGGCCCGCACCTGATAGCCCAGAAGCTCCAGAGCCTTGCTCAGCATCTTCAGCATCAGGTCGTCGTCGTCGAGTATCAGTATCGTGCGCATGGTAAGCTCCCGTTTTGGAAACAACGGCCGCCCCTGTGTTGGGCGCCGGGTGCGCCGACAGCCTCTGCCACTGTAGTCTGCATCAAACATCACGACACATGTCCGTCGGGCTTCGCATCATAGCAACAGACTGCCGCAAAGATTCGGAGGCAGAGACTTGCGGACCGGGGGTGCCTGTTGCTGGAGCAGGGCATCGATGGCCATGCTCACCTCGGTCAGGGAAAAGGGCTTTTGCAGCGTGCAGAAGACGCCCAGCTTCCGGGCCACCCGGAGGAAGATGTCCCCGGGCATGCCCGTGCCCCCGCCGGACAGGGCGATGGCCGGGACATCCGGCAGCCGCAGCCGCAGCTCCTTGAGGAACTCGAACCCGTCCATCTCGGGCATGAACATGTCCGTCATCACCAGGTCCACACCCGTTTCCGCGAGCACTTCCAGGGCGGTGCGGCCGTTGTCGGCGGAGATCACCTCGTGCCCCAACAGGGTCAGTCCGCGGACGAGCATCTTGCGGACATTGTCGTCGTCGTCAACGATGAGAATACGCATGGTCATCACCTCCAAGACTTCAGGATGGGCGCGGAAGCACCCAGCTGTAAGACTACAAGAAGGATGCCAACCACCGCTGGTGAGGTGGGAAATTAAAGATGTGTTTATTCAGAGAGTTATGCGCGATGTTCGTGGCGGGGGAAGGCCGGGAGCCCAAGTGGAGCAGCGGACTGTAAGCTGGAGATTTACAGTGTCGGCATCAACCGTGGCCTGAACGCCGGTTATTCCAGTGAATAATTGCGGGTAATGCCGTGCTTGCGCAGCATTTCGTGCAGGCGTTGGCGGGAGATGCCGGACAGAGCGGCGGCCCGGGTGATGTTGCCACCGCAGAGGGCCACCAGGTCCAGGCAATAGCGCTTCTCCGTAGTATCCAGAGCTGCCTGGCGCACATCCTTCCAGGGGCGGATCTCGCCTGTGCCGCTGCCCTCGGAAAGGGCGACAACCGCGACCGGATCCGGGCTGCGCAGGGTGCTGCGGGCCTTGGCCACGCGCAGTCCCACGGGCAGGTGCGTGGCAAAAAGCGTGGGCTCGTGCTTGCCCGAGAGCACGGCCCGCTCCACGGCACCGAACAACTCGCGCACGTTGCCGGGCCAGGGGTAGGCTTCCAGGACCTCAAGGAAGTCGTCGGACAGCTCCTTCGGGGGGAGGCCGTAGCCCGCGCAGAGACGCTCCATGTGGAACTGCGCCAGCAGGGAGACATCCCCGTGGCGTTCGCGCAGCGGAGGCAGGCGCAGGGACATGGTACGCAGCCGAAAGAGCAGATCCTCCCGGAATCGCCCCTCCCGGACCAGTTGCTCCAGATCGCGGTTGGTGGCGGCCAGCAGCCGGAAATCGCTCTGGATTTCCTGCGTGGTACCCAGGGGGCGGAAGCGCCGCTCCTGCAAGACCCGCAGAAAGGCCTTCTGCTGCGCAAGGGGCAGTTCCCCCACCTCGTCCAGGAACAGGGTGCCGCCGTGGGCCAGGCGCACCAACCCGTCCCGGGCCTGCGCCGCGCCGGTGAAGGCACCCTTGGCGTGGCCGAAGAGCTCGGCCTCGAGCAGGGTTTCCGGCAGGGCGCCACAGTCCACCACCACGAAGGGTGCGTCGCTCCGACTGCCCGTGTCGTGGATGGAGCGGGCCAGCAGCTCCTTGCCGGTTCCGGTCTCGCCATGGACCAGCACCGTGGCGTCGCTCTCGGCCGCCTGGGCCGCCTGCTCCAGACAGTCGAGCAGGGCCGGACTGCGCCCCACGATCCCGGCAATGGGCATGGGCGCCGGTGCCCTGGCCTTTTCCCGCCGATAGTCCAGGGCCCGCTTCAGGGTCAGGAGGATCTTGTCCAGGGAGCAGGGCTTCTGCAGGTAGTCCCAGGCCCCGCTGTGGATGGCCAACTCCGCCCCATCCGGGTCGCCCTCGCCGGTGACGATGACGATTTCGGGATTGCCCGGCGCGGCCTTGAGTTCCGGAATGGCCTGGAGGCCGTTGCCGTCCGGCAGCCGCACGTCCAGGAACACCAGGTCCGCGGGCCGGGCCGTCAGGCTTTCCCGGGCCTGGGCCAGGTTGTAGGCCTGCAGCGTGTCGTGCCCCTTGCCGCGTGCCGCCGCGGTCAACATCTTGTTGAAGAGGAGGTCGTCGTCGACGATCAGGACATGGGCCATGCCGCTTTCCTACCAACCCCTCGGGTTTTTTTCAAGCCGCGCCAAAGCTTGGCGGCGTGATTATTCACCCCGGAAAAGCGCTCGGTGTCGGCCGTTGTCACGAAATCATCACACAACTGTGTTTTGATCCATTTATGCACAGTGCATAACAGAGGAAACCCGCAAGGAGCCGCCTCGTGAGCAAAATGCGCATCACCTTTTACATCTCCCGGGACATTGTGGAGAGTGCCAAGAACGCCGCCTACTGGACCCCGGGCATGACCCTCTCCAGCCTGGCGGAGCAGGCCCTGGCCGAGTACATCGACACGCTGGAAAACCGGCGGTCGGAGCCCTTCCAGCCTCGGGAGAGCGATCTGGCCAAGGGGCGCCCCGCAAAATAGCGGATATGGCTGGGCTACAAGTCCAAGGGGGGCAGCAGCCCCTGCTCCACCAGGTCCCGGCACAGGGCCAGGCAGTCCGGCGCCACGTGGCAGGCCCCCGCGGCCTGCAACTCCGCTTGGCTCATGCGGCCGCTGGCCACCCCGGCGCTGTCCACGCCGCTGTTCTGACCCGTACGGATGTCCAGGGGGTGGTCCCCCACCATGAGGGCCTGCCCCGGGGGGCAGGCCAGGAAGGCCAGGGCGCTGCCCAGGTGTTCCGGATGGGGCTTGACCCGCCGCACGTCGTCGCGGGTCAGCAGGCAGCCCGCCAGGCTCAGGGCGTCGGGAAAGGCCGTGTCCAGGGCCGGACGGCAGTTGCGGGTGATGATGGCCGTGGGGATACCGCCCCTTTGCAGGGCACCCAGCAAGTCCCGCGTGAAGGGGAAGAGTTCTCCGGCCAGGGCTGCCTCCACTTCCAGGTTGCGGATGTGCGCGTGCCCCCGCAGGAGTAATTCCGAGGCCGCGGCGGGGCGTCCGATTCGCTGCAGTTCCCCGGCCAGATCGTCCAGCCATTCCAGAACCGGCGTGCCGTTGGGCTCCACGGCCTGGGGCAGAAATTCCACAGCCAGGGCCAGGATCTCTTGCCGCATGCGCAGGAAGTCCAGGGTCAGGGCCGCCAGGGTGCCGTCGAAATCGAAGACCAGGGCCTGATAGGGGCTGCGGCGGCGTGGGCGGCAGGGGGGCGGTGTCACCAGGAATCCTCTTCGCCCGGCAGCGGGGGCACGATGCGGGTGGTGGGGTTGAAGGCCGCCAGGGCGAACCAGAACGCGCGATAGGCGGGCAGGGGCTCCAGCCGCTCCCCATACCAGGCCCCGGTGCTGCAGAGACCCTCGGGGGTCCAGACGGAATTGCTCTCCCGGTCACGCAGCTCCCCGGCCACGCGTTCGATGGTCACCGGGCGCCCCCGGATGCTGCCTCGGAACACGCGCAGGGTGTCCAGCCTCGGATCGAACAGGGCATTGGCCGGGAGCATGCTCAGGGTGAAGTTCACCGCGCCCAACCGCTTGACCTCATTGAACCGCACGGCGTGGCTCTGGCCGTCTTCGCCGCGCAGGCCGTAGACCGGCTCCTTGGGGTGCAGCCGCCTGTCCCAGAAGGTCAGGGGATAGACGATCATGGCGTCGTGGTAATAGCTGCCGGTGACGTGGTAGTTGCCGTAGGGGTCCTTGCCGTAGAACCTGCGTGGGCGGCCGGTCTCGCGGGTCATGACCCGGGCGCCCGGATAGGCGGGCAGCGCAAAGCGCCAGGTGGTCCAGAGCAGGGGAAAGCGCTCCAGCCGCTGCCCCCGCAATGGGCCGCTGAAGGCCACGCCCAGCAGCTGCAGCCATTGGGTGTTGGTGGCGCGGTCGTAGAGTACGGTATTGTTGTTCACCAGGGGGCCAGAGACCCCGAAGCGGGTCTTGAAGCGCCCCACAGTGCCTTTGTAGCCTACCACCGAACCAGTCAACGGGCAGTAGGTGATGCTCACGGGCTCGTCGTTGGCCGTGTCGTTCACCACCTGGTGCCAGACCAGGGTGCTCTGGGGGTAGATGCGGATGTCGCCGTTGCCGAAATCCGCCACAAAGACCACTTCCGTGGCGTCCAGGATCAGGGAGGCGTTTTCCACGCTGATATAACGGGGGGCGTCCACGGCCGGGATGTCCCCGGGGCCCAGGCTCGTGACGGTGAGGTTGTCTTCCCAGGTGCGCAAGCGCCCCTCGGAGAGCTCCTCGCTCAAGGCATCCGGCAGGGCCAGCTCGGGCAGCTCGGGCAGCGGCGGGAGGGCCGGTGGCTCCTGGGCCCGGAGCACGCCAGAAAGCAGCCCCGTGGCGAGCAACAGGAGCAGCACCGGCAGGAAGCGACCTCGCGGTCGGGCAGGATGGCGGCGGTTCACACGCATGCCCCAAGCATACGGCCAGGTCGCGGCGGAATCAAGGCCCGGCGGCCAGGTCCGGGAGGGGGCGCGGGCAGAGCTCCAACACGGCCCGGGCCGCGCGCAGGGTGGCGCCACCGCCCCCAAGCAGGGCGGGCAGACGTTCCAGTCGGCGTTGGATGTCCGCCATGAGCTCCGGCTTGTCCAGCCACTGGGCGGCGCGGGTCGCCAGGACCTCGCCCGAGGCCTGCTCCTGCAGGTGCTCGGGAAAGACTTCCTCGCTCAGGATCAGGTTGGGCAGGCTGATGAAGGGCACGCGCACCACCCGCCTGGCCAGGGCAAAGGTCAGGGGCGAGAGCCGGTAGGCCACCAGGGTGGGGGTGCCCAGCAGGGCCGTCTCCAGGGTCACGGTGCCGGACGCGGCCAGGCAGAGGATGCTGCGGCGCATCATCACGTGACGCTGTTCCGGGGGCACCAGCTCCAGGGGCAGGTCCGCGGGCCAGAGGGCGCGCAGCTCCTCGGGCGCCACATTGGGCGCGCAGCCCAGGCTGAAGCGCAGACCAGGGCGCCGGGCCAGCAGCAGACGGGCCGCCCGGGCGAACTCGGGCAGCAGGGCGCGCAGCTCCTTGCGACGGCTGCCGGGCAGGATGCCGATCTGTTGCGGGTCCGGGGGCGTCTGGCGCAGCTCCCGCCAGGGGATGGCGTCCAGGAGGGGGTTGCCCACGTAGTCGGCCTGGATGCCGTGCCGGAGGTAGAAGGCTGTCTCGAAGGGAAAGATGCAGAGCATCCGGTTGACGTGCTTCTTGATGAAGCGCACACGCCCCTGCCGCCAGGCCCAGAGTTTGGGGCTGATGTAGTAGGCCACGGGGATGCCCAGCTTGCGGGCCATGGCGATGACGCGGAAGTTGAAGTCGGGGGCGTCGATGCAGACCAAGACGTCCGGGCGCCGGGCGTAGAGCTCGTGCTTGATGCGCCGCAGGAGGCGGAGGATGCGGGGCAACTGCCCCAGCACCTCGGTGAAGCCCATGACGGAGAGATCGCGGATATGGGCCACGGGCTCCTGCCCCGCGGCCAGGAGCTCGCTGCCGCCCATGCCCGTGATGCGGCAACCCGGCGCCAGTCGTTGCAGGGCCTTGGCCAGCAGGGCACCGTGGAAATCTCCGGAAGGCTCGCCCGCGTTGATCCAGACGAGAGGGGCGCTCATGGCACCGCCGCCTCTTGGGCCTGTAGGGCCCGGCGCAGGTGCAGCCGAGTGTGCAACCTGGTGATCAGGGCCACGGCCAGCAGGGAGAAGAGCAGACGGAACCAGAAGGTGCCCACGCTGTGGGCGCCCAGCAGGGACATGAGCAGGGTGTCTTCGATGAGGGCGTGGGCCAGCCCCATGAGGGACATGGAGCCGAAGACGTCCTTGTGGGGAACGGCACCGCTGCGCACCTCGTGGATGATCAGCCCCCCGCCGTAGGCGATGCCCAGGGTCAGCCCCACCACGGTGATGCTGGCGGCCTGCTTGCCGATGCCCATGAGTTTCAAAGCGGGGCGCAGGAGCTTGTTCATGAGCTCCAGGATGCGCAGTTGCTGCAGGGCGCGCATGAAGCCCATGAGCACCAGCACGATGCAGTAGATGGCCGCCAGGGTGCGCAGCTGGGCCAGGGCCCAGGCCGAGAGGGCCGGGTCGCTCTGCTCGGGCACGAAGCGCATGACCGCGGGGTCTTGCAACAGTCCGGAGGCGGTGAACAGCCAGTGCAGGAGCAGGCCGCAGACCAGCGCCCCCAATACCCGGATCAGCAGCTGCACCATGAGGCTCAGGCCGCAGCGCTGGGCGATGCGCAGCTCCACGGGCAGGTTGTGCGCAATGAGGATGACCACCGAGAGCACGGTGATCTGGGCCACGCTCAGGACCTGCATGTCCGGCAAGAGCGCGGCATAGACCACGATGGCGCTGTAGATGTTCATCACCAGGGCCGTGGCCCAGACCAGCCCGGTCTGGGCGGGCAGGCCCAAGAGCTCCATCACCGGTCCCAGGGGCAGGGCC